>RSAS01000951.1:0-1222 GCA_003934145.1 Candidatus Viridilinea halotolerans
ACGCTCTTCCGATACACCGCCAGTGTCTCCTGCGCGGCCCGCGCCCACGAGAATTGCGCGGCACGCTGCGGACCACGCTCGGCCAAGTCGGCTTGGGTTGCTGCGTCATTCCATACATGCATCAGCGCTTCGGCCCACGCCGCCACATCGTCGGTGGGCAGCACCAGCGCCCCATCGCCAGCCACCTCCGGTAAGCTACTGTTGTCAGCGACGAGCGTGGGCGCTGCGCAGGCCAGCGCCTCCAGCACCGGCAGGCCAAAACCCTCGTAGCGCGACGGGTTGGCATAGAGCCGACATGCCGCATAGAGCCAACGCAACTCCGCTTGACTGACGCCTCCCAGAAAGGTGACGGCATCGGCCAAGCGCAATTCGCGCACGAGGGCGTAGATGGGCGCATCCAGCCAGCCCGCCTGCCCCGCCGCGACCAGAAGGTAGCCCCCCTGAGGCTGGCGATCTAGGCAGACGCGCAGCGCCCGCAGCAGCGTCGCTAAATTTTTGCGCGGCTCAAGCGTACTCACAAAAAGCATGAATTGCCCACCAACCAGCGGGTGGCCATTGATCGTGCGTGCCTCCTGTTGCGCCCCAGGGAGCGGCGCAAAGGCCGGATCAGCCGCCTCGTAGACAACGGTAACCCGTTCGGCAGGCAGATCGAGTAGCGCCGCAATGTCGGCCCGGGTTGCCTGCGAGACGGTAAGCACCGCCTCGGCATCATGCGCCGCCATGCGCACTTGGCCATAGAAACGGCGCGCGTCCGCGTCAAGAATTTCGGGGAAATGCAAGAACGCGAGATCGTGAATGGTAATCACCGCCGGGCAAGGGCGGCGGCGCGGAGCGATGAAATCGGGGCAGTGCAGACACTCCAGACGCCGTGGCCACAACTCCACCGGCAGACTCCACTGCTCGTAGCGGTGGTGCGGCGGTGTGAGCAGGTGGGTTGATGCTACATTCGGCGCCACCACCAATGGCTCGCGCTGGTAGTAATGTTGCAATGCCACAAATTGATCAGCGGGTGCCTGTTGCGCCAACGCCGCCAAGAGCAAGCGTGTATACTGGGCGATGCCTCCCGTGCGGTAGGCGTTTAGGCGGGCGTCAAGACCGATGCGCATAGGTGGATGTTCCTTTTGGGAGAGGTGAAGCCTAACGCCGTCCGGCAGGGGCTTGGGGGCATGGCCCCCGAAAAACCCCCGTCCGGCGGGGGCGCGGGGGCTTGGCCCCCGAAAAA
>RSAS01000951.1:1322-24788 GCA_003934145.1 Candidatus Viridilinea halotolerans
CCCGTCCGGCGGGGGCGCGGGGGCTTGGCCCCCGAAAAACCCCCGTCCGGCGGGGTTTAAGGGGCCGCAGGCCCCTTACATTTATGCGCCCACGAACCACCACCGAGCGGCGCCGTCGCACAACATAGGCTACGCCATGCTACCATGCACGGCGCAACCAAACTAAACAAACTGTCAGCCAGAATTGAGGAAAACCCCCTTGCGTAGGCTCTTCAGTAAACCTATACTCATAACTAGGCGGCGTAGCTAGGCTACGTCCGCTTACCTGTCCTCTGTTCTCTGCTCTTCTGTTCTCCATGCGGTGCGGTTATGAAAAAGCTCTGGAAGTGGTTTAATAGCCAACTGCGCTACCAAATAGTCATGCCCTTCTTGATTCTCACTACGGTTGTGACCGTGGTGGGAGGCTTGCTTGTACTCTATTTTCTCGCCCAGTCACTCAACGAGCGTATTGATAACCAGTTGGCGACGATTACCCGTGCCGCGAATGATGCGGTGGTGACGCAAGAAGATGCCAACCTTCAGTTCCTGCGCCAGATAGCTTTTTCGCCAGGCATCCCTGAGAGCAATATTCCTTCTACCGGCCAGGCTTTAGCCCGTAATGATCGCCAAGGCTTCGCTGCGTCCATCGATCCCTATTTTCGCTTGACGCGTACACAAGCCAATATTCGTAGCATCGATCGCCTCATTGCTTTTAATCAATCCGGACAGACGATTGTTGATTTTGAATATCCCAGCGGTGTGATTACCAATAACTATGTGGCCAATGAGTCCTTTGATGCGCGCGCAATTCCTTTTGTTGATTACATTCTTAGTGGTGAAGATGATGAAATTGGCGACAAGTTCGCTGGCATTGCCACTATCTCCGATGTTAACTATTTCATCACGGTAGCCCCTGTCTACTACAACGATGAGATTGTGGGCGGGCTGATCGCCGCAATGCGCCTCGATAGTCTCTTGGTGATGCTCCGTGATCGCTCCCAGGCGGGGGCGATGAGTATTCACGATCAGACGGGCGCAGTGCTCAACTCTACCTTGGGGGATGAAGTAGGCACCATTAAAGCTGAGGTGATGCAGGATTTCTGGACGCATCCTGACGTTCAGTCCGGACGTAAACCTGTCTATGATATTGAAAAAGTGGGACAACGCGAATTCAAATTCTCTTATGTCCCCCTTACCATTCGCAATGATTCGTTTGGTATTCTGGCACCAGCCGTTATTAACGATTTTGCCCTGAGTGCCTGGGAAAGCACCTTTTGGCCGGTGGTCTTCACGGTGGTGCTCTTCTCCTGTGTGATCATTGTGGTTGGTATCTCCACTGCGAATTTTATCACCCGCCCCCTCGAACATCTTGTCCAAACGGCAAAAGATGTCGCGTCCGGCAAGCTTGATCGGCGCGCCTCGGTTAAGGTTGACAATGAGATTGGTCAGTTGGCTACGAGTTTTAATACGATGACCGAGTATCTCATCCAGCTCTACGACCAAGTGCAGGCAGAGGCGGTGCAGCGTGCGGCGATTGTTGACAGTATCACCGACGGGATTGTGGTCGTGGATGATCAAGGCGTTGTCCAGTTGATCAATCGGGCGACCCGTCACCTCATGGGGCTTGCCGATGACGCCCCACCGCCACGCAAACTGAGCGACATTCCTATGGAGAAATTGGTCGAAGGGGTGCCCGGCTTTGGTACCCAGCGTGCCCAAGATCTCTACAATTTGGGTGAGTATATCGTGCGCGCCTCGATTGCCCCCGTCGTCGGCAGTGATAATGTTCGCTCGGGGTATGTCTGTGTGCTGCAAGATATGACCGCTGAAGTGGCCGTAGACCGCGCCAAGACCAATTTTATCGGGACGATTTCGCATGAACTGAAGACCCCCCTCACGGTGATTGGGGGCAACGCCGATCTCTTGCTGCGCGGCCTCGCTGGCAAACTTGAGGACGACCAGGCAAGTTTCGTCGAGACGATTCGCCTCAACGCCAATAATATGGCGAGCCTGCTGCAAAATGTGATCTTGGTGGCCGACCTTGATGCCGGCGTTACTACTATTGATCTCGCGCCGGTTGAGTTGATGCGCCCGGTTGATGAGGCCCGCTGGCGCGTGCAGAGCCAGATTAAGGCCAAAGGGCTTGCCCTCAATATCCAGATCCCCAGCGAACTCGCCCCAGTCCTCGCCGATTTTGACCATGTGCGTCAGGTCGTTTCCCAACTGCTCGATAATGCCCGCCGCTACACCAGCGCCGGCAGTATTACCGTGCGCGCCCTTGATCAGGGCGACCATGTACGGGTTGAGGTTGAAGATACCGGACGTGGCGTTGCGCCCGATATGCAAGAACAGATCTTCCATCGTTTCATTCGTGGCGATGGCGCGAGTGAAGGCATCAATTCCGCTGAACGTGGCATTGGCCTCGGTTTGGCGATTAGTAAACAATTGGTCGAACGCCAAGGTGGCACCATTGGCGTAGAGAGTACCCCCGGTCAGGGCAGTACCTTCTACTTTACCCTCCGTTACGCAAATGATCCTTCCAGCCCTGAAAAAGCGCCCTCACTGGCTGCGGCTGACTGATAAGAAATTTTTCTTGAGGCAACCGCTCATCTGGCTCATCCTGTTGGCTCTGGTGATTGCCGTTGGCAGTATCACCTTTTTGGCGCGCCTTGCCTACCAACTCGCCACCCCCGAAGTGAGCATTTATGCCGGGAATGTCGGGGCTATTGATGATGCCGACTATAAATTCTGGGATTTGCCCCCCTTGATTGGTGCCGTTGGCTCTGAACTCGTTGATGCCGTTGAGCGCGATCAGCTTGTGCCGACCCGCGATCCGGCCCTTGGCATGCGCACTCCCCAGCCGGTGGTGGTGATTCGGCCCCTAGAAACGACGCCTACCCCCACCCCGCCCCTCGTTACGGCGGTGCCCACCGTTACCACCACGCTCGACGACGCTACTAACACCGTTGCAACACCGACGTTAAGCCCGACGCCAAGCCCGACGCCACGCCCGCAACAGACCCCGACGCCTGCGCTTGTGGCGCTTAGTACGCCTGTGCCTGTGGCGGCGCCCACCGCGACGCCGACCCCAGTGCCGCCGGCGCAACAGCCCGCTCCGCCACCCGCAGAACCAGCGCCGCCTGTGAGTCCGCCTGTAGCTACTACCACCCCTACCTCGCCACCAGCGCCGCCACGGCCTACGAGTACGCCGACGAATTCGCCTGTGCCGACACGCACTCCGACCAACTCGCCCGTGCCGACACATACGCCAACGAATCTACCTGCACCCACGCAGACCCCAACGAACTCACCTACACCTACCAACACACCTGTTAGCACACCCACGAACACACCCACCAATACACCGATACCTGAACTGCCTACGCTGAGCCTCGTGCAGGCGGAACTGACTGCCCGCGAAGCTGATGGGCGCGCCGTCTTTGTGGTGCGCCTCAGTGCCAACGCTGCCAATACGGTCACGGTGCCCTACAGCACCAGTGATGGCACCGCCCAGGCCGGTGTCCACTACCGCGCCGCCAGTGGCACGCTTACCTTTGCCCCCGGCGAACGCGAAAAGCAGATTCCGCTTGAACTGCTGCTCAATGAGCGTAACGATCCCCTGCGTACCCTGCGCCTGACGTTTACTGCTCCCACCAATGCCACTTGGTCAGGTGCCAACGTGGGCCTGCTTACGATTATCAATAGCGATCCGCCCCCCACGGTGCGTTTCGTTGGCGCTACCCGTACCGTCGCCGAGAGTGTCGGCGCAGTTGGCCTAACTATCGAACTCAGTGCGCCCAGCGGTAGCAGCGTCGAGGTGCCCTATAGCGTCGCGGGCACCGCCATCGAGCGCCACCACAGCCTGCGCAGCGGCACCCTCGTCTTCGCGCCAGGCACCACCACCATGCGCTTGCGCTTTGAGGTGGCTGACGATCGCATTGTTGATGGCGACCGTACTGTCGTGGTGCAACTGGGTACGCCCGTTAATGCCACCAAAGGCAACCCCAGTAGCTACGCGCTCACGATCAAAGAGAACGATGTCGCTCGCGTCGACCTGACCCAGACGAGCTTCAGCCTCTTTGAAGATCGCGCCCAGCCCCACACCGCCACCTACGATGTGGTGCTCAATAGCCAGCCCCGCGCCCCCGTTACCATTGCCATCCAACCCGATAGCCAACTTAGCGCTGCCCCCGCCAGCCTCACCTTCCAACCCCAAACCTGGGATCAACCCCAGACCGTCACGCTGGCGGTGGTTGATGATGCCGTGGCCGAAGGCCCCCACAGCGGGCAGATTACCCATCGCGTCACCAGTAACGACTCCTTCTACCACGAGCGTGCCGTGGCTGCAGTGAATGTGGCAATCACCGATAACGATACCGCCCGTATTCGGATTGATGCGCCCACGACCACGCTGGAAGAGAGCCGGGCGCAAAACCGCCATCGCACCAGTTACACCGTGCGCCTTGAGAGCCAACCCACCAGCACGGTGATTGTCGATATCGATACAGGTACTGATTCCCATCTGAGCCTGGATCGCAGCCGCTTGGTCTTTGCGCCCTCCAATTGGAATCAACCCCAAACCGTCAATGTCATGACGGTGCAAAATGAGATTGATCAGGGTACGAGCTACACCGCCACCATTCGTCATAGCGCCGCGAGTGCCGATGCCAACTACCACGATCCCGGTGCGCCCTTTGCGCCGCGTGAGATCACCTTTGCGATCGTTGATGACGATACCGCTGGCCTCGTGCTTGACCGCACCGACATCAGCCTTGACGAAACGCCGACGGGTAGCAACGTCACCACCTACACGGTGCGCCTCACCAGCCAGCCCACGGCGTCGGTGGCGGTCTCCTTCACGGTGGCGATCAGTACCGGCGCAGAGTTGATCATTACGCCAACGACTCCGCTCACCTTCACCGTCGCCAACTGGGCGACGCCGCAGACGGTGCAGGTATCAGTTGCGCCCAATTTCGTGGTGCAGGACACAATCTACACGGCGACAATTACGCACACGGCCATCAGCACCGATACGCTCTACGCGGGCCTTACGGCCACGCTCGCGGCGACAATCCATGACGATGACACCGCTAACCTGTTCTTTACGCCAAGCCACAGCCTCAGCCTCACCGAGCCGCTGACGGGCACCACGGTTGTCACCTATAGCGTGCGCCTCACCACCGAGCCCACTGCGCCAGTGACGGTGACGGTGGTGAGCGACACGGCTGGCCTGAATCTGACCCCAACCGTGTTGGTCTTCACGACGACTAATTGGAATGATGCCCAAACCATCACAGTAACGGTTGCGGCCAATGATGTTGACCAAGGGCTCTTCTATACCGCCACGCTCACCCACACTGCCACCAGTGTTGATCCCGAATACCAGGGACTACAGCGCACGCTGACGGTGGAGATCGAGGACGACGACGTTGCGGGAATCGCCCTTAGCCCGGACGCCATCAGTTTCACCGAGACGCCCACGGGCAGCAATGTGATCACGTATAGCGTCTGGCTCAACAGCGAACCCACTGCCCCCGTCACGCTCACGTTCGCCGTGAACATTCCTGACGGCGCGAGCCTGATCTTCACGCCGACCAACCTGACCTTCGATGCGGCCACCTGGAACATCAGCCAGACGGTGGCAGTGACGGTTGCGTCCAACGTGGTTGACCACGGTGACATCTACACGGCCACCATCAGCCACAACGCCACCAGCAGCGATCCCTTCTACCAAGGGCTAACGAAGGCCGCCACCGCCACGATTACCGACGATGACGCCGCCGGGTTGCTGCTCAGCACGAGCAATATTACCTTTACCGAGGCGCTCACGGGCAGCAATGTCGTCACCTACAGCGTGAGCCTCGCCAGCGAGCCCACCGATGATGTCACGATCAATTTCGGTCAGGTCATCAGTGACGGCGCAAGCCTGATCTTCACGCCGACCAACCTGACCTTCGCGCCAGCGGCGTGGGATGTCAGCCAGACGGTGACAGTGACAGTTGCGCCCAACGATGTTGACCACGGCACAATTTACACGGCCACCATCAGCCACAATGCCACCAGCAGCGATCCCTTCTACCAAGGGCTGACCGAGGCTGTCACGGCCACCATCACCGACAACGATGCCGTCGGGTTGCTGCTCAGCACGAGCAATATTACCTTTACCGAGGCGCTCACGGGCAGCAATGTCGTCACCTACAGCGTGAGCCTTAATAGTCGGCCAACCCAGCCGGTGGATGTCAACTTCAGCGTGGCGATCAGTGACGGCGCGAGCCTGATCTTCACGCCGACCAACCTGACCTTCCTGCCAGCGGCGTGGAATGTCAGCCAGACGGTGACGGTGACGGTTGCGCCCAATCTCGTGGATCACGGCGCGGTCTACACGGCCACGATCAGCCACACAACCACCAGCACCGATACGCTTTACAACGGCCAGACTGCGACCGCCACCGCCACGATCACCGACGACGACACGGCGGGGCTGGTGCTGACTCCGTCGAGCATCAGCCTTACCGAAACCGACACGGGCAGCGATCCGGTGACCTATACCGTGCGCCTCGCCACGCAGCCCACAGCGCCGGTGACGGTGAGCTTCGCTGTGGCGATTACGACGAGTTCTGGCCTGGTGCTTACGCCCACGACCAACCTTACCTTCACCGCTGCCGATTGGAATGTGGGCCAGGTAGTCACGACGACGGTGATGTCCAATACCGTCGCGCAAGGCACAACCTATCCGGCAACGATTACCCATACGACGAGTAGCAGCGATGCCGCCTACGCGGGCCTCACGGCGACGCTCGCTGTGATCATCACCGACAACGATACGGCGGGGCTGATCCTGAGTACACCCAGCCTCACGCTCACGGAAGGGGCTGCCGCCAACTACAGCGTGCGCCTTGCTACGCAACCCACCGCGCCCGTCACCGTCACCTTTACGCCGAGTCTGACGGGTGAGGTCAGTTTTGCGCCGATCAGCTTGAGCTTTGATAGCACCAACTGGACGACCCCGCAACCGGTCACCGTCACCAGCATTGACAACAGCCTGATTGATGGCGACCGCACGCTCAACATCAGCCACACGCTGACCACCAGCGCCGATCCCTTCTACCAGCCCGTGACCGGCACGCTTGCGCTCACCATTCTGGACGATGATGTCGCCGACATCCTGCTCAGCGTGGCGAGCCTGAGCCTGACTGAGACGCCAAGCGGCAGCAATGTCGTCACCTACGACGTAAGCCTCGCGGCGCAACCCACCGCGCCGGTGACGGTGACGCTGGGTGTGGCGATCACCAGCACCTCCGGGCTGATCATCACGCCCACCAGCCTCATCTTTGACGCGACGACCTGGAACATCAGCCAGACGGTGGCGCTGCAAGTGGTGGCCAATGCGGTTGATCAGGGCGTGAGCTATAACGCCACCATCACCCACACAGCGACGAGCACCGATACGTTCTACAGCGGGCTGAGTCGCACCTTGCCGCTCACCATCACCGACGACGACATGGCCGATCTGTTGCTCAGTACGGCGAGCCTCACGCTCACCGAAGGCACCAGCGGCAGCTACAGCGTGCGTTTGCAGAGTGCGCCAACCGCGCCGGTGACGATCACTCTTGCGCCGAGTGTGGCGGGCCAGGTGAACCTGAGCGCCACCAGCCTCAGTTTCGACAGTGGCAACTGGAACATCTCGCAGACCGTCACCATCAGCAGTGTGGACAACTTCATTGTTGATGGCAACCGCACGCTCAACCTCAGCCACAGCAGCGCCAGCAGCGATCCCTTCTACCAAGGGCTGAGTGGAAACGTGGCGCTGACAATTGAGGACGACGACACGGTAGGCATCGTGCTGAGTACAGCGACCATCAGCCTGACTGAAACGCCGACGGGCAGCAACGTGGTGACCTACACAGTGCGCCTCAACAGCGAACCGACGGCGGCGGTGGATGTCAACTTCAGCGTGGCAATCAGTGTTGGGGCCAACATGATCATCACGCCTGCCGCGAGCCTCAATTTCACCAGCCTGAACTGGAGCGACGTGCAAACGGTCGAAGTGCAACTCGCTCCCAACTTCGTGGATCACGGCACCAGCTACACCGCCACGATCACCCACACGGCGGTTAGCACCGATCTGCTCTACAACGGGCTAACTGAGGATGTGAGCGTCACCATCAGCGACGACGACACGGCGGAACTGCTGGTGAGTACAACAGCGATCAGCCTGAGCGAAACGCCAACGGGCAGCAACGTGGTGACCTACACGGTGCGCCTCAACAGCGAGCCGACGGCGGCGGTGGATGTCAACTTCAGCGTGGCGATCAGTGTTGGGGCCAACATGATCATCACGCCCGCTGCCAGCCTCAATTTCACCAACCTGAACTGGAGTGAGCCGCAAACGGTCGAAGTACAACTCGATCCCAACTTCGTTGACCACGGTACGCTCTACACCGCCACCATCAGCCATGACACCACCAGCACTGATTCGCGCTACAACGGGCTGAATGAGGACGTAAGCGCCACCATCAGCGACGACGACACGGCGGGGATAATCATCACCCCCAACAATGTCTACATCTACGAGGAGGGCGAGACGACCGCCACGTTGCAGGTGAGCCTGACGAGCGCACCCCTCGCGCCGGTCACGCTCGACCTGACCCACGACGGGCAGTTGCGGGCGATCACCCCGACGCAACTGGTCTTCGACAGCTTCAACTGGAACATTCCGCAGCCGGTGGAAGTGCAAGCCCTCGACGATGTATTGTTGGAGAGCGCTGTTCACAGCAGCACGCTCACCCTCACCGGCAGCGGCGATCTCTCTTACCAGCAGACGTGGCTCTACACGGGCATCGCCATCGAAGACAACGACAGCGCCAGTTGGGTTGTCACCCTACCCGACGGCAACGTCACCGCCGAGGATGGTACGGCGGTGCGTGTGCAGATTCGCCTGACCAGCGTCCCCAGCGCACCCGTCTCGCTCACCCTCACCACGAACGACCCGGGCGAAGGGGTCATTTCGGACACGGGCACCCTGCCGCTGGTATTCACCCCGGCCAACTGGAACATCAACCAGACCACCTTTGTACGCGGCGTAGACGACGCTGGCTACGACGGACGCCAGATCTACACCATCACGGTGGCGGTGCAGAGTAGCGCCGATCCGCTCTATGCATTGGCTACCCCCACCAACCACACCTTCTTCAACGACGATAATAATGTACGGTTAGCCTCGATAGGCAACGCCTTGCCGCAATGGGAGTACCAGCCGAACCTGATCTTCCCGGTGACGCTGAGCGACGTCTCATTTGGCACAGTGGAGATTGACTTCACCACCGTGGATCTCACAGCGCGGGCGGGCGAGGATTACATAAGCCAAACGGGTACACTCACCTTCTTGCCCGGTCAAACGGCGAACAACATCAACATTGCGATCATCAACGACAACAACTTTGAGCCCAATGAACACACGGCGGTGCGCCTCACGGCAATTCGCACGCTAGGCGATGATCGTGTCATCTTCGGTGATCGCCAAGGTGTCGGCGTCATCCTCAACGACGACGCCGCGATGTTGCGCTTCGACAGCGCCGAACTGCACGTCGCCACGGATGGTGCCGCCCCGCTGACGCGAACGATTGAGGTGCGCCTTGATGCCGCGCTGGCCTACGCAGTTAATGTGGACTATAACGTCGTTGGGGGCACTGCCATCGCTGGGGTTGACTACACGCCAGTCAATGGTACGCTCAACTTCCCGGCGGGCACCGTCGTGCAGAGCTTCAACCTGCCCATTTTGGCCAATCCGTCACCCAATCCCACCGCGACGATTCGCTTGGGCCTGGGCAACCCCGTGGTGGTTGGCCCCAATCCGCCCATTTTGCGCGGCGTGCCCTACGAGCTGGAGGTCACCCTCTACGACCTGCCGCCGGGCGATGCATCCGTGCCCAACCGCGCCCCGCTGACGATGGATATAACGGTAGCCAACCAATACTTCTCGCTACCGCAGATCAGGTGGGAGGCCCAGTTGCGTCTCACCTACAACAACCCCGGGTCGGCCATCGCCTACAATACCAGCGTGCGCGTCCACCTGCCGAGTGAGTACACCAGCGCGGTGAATAGTTGCGCACCCGTTCCCGTAGGGATCACCTGTAGCACCGAGGTGATCGGCGTGGATCACTTTATCAACCTCGATTTCGGCGCTATGCCCGCTGGCGCTACCGGGTTCGTTAACGTGATTGCCGCGATAAACGGCAGCACCCCTGATGTAGCCTATACGCTTGCCGTCACTCAGTTTGGCGATCTAGCGGGTCGCAGCTACGAGGTACGTTCGCTCGCCGAGCAGACGTTGCCGTGAGAGGGGTACGGGGGTGAGAGCCACCCGTCGCCTCCCAAGAGCCTATCCGGAGCTTGCGTAGGGGCGTAGCAGCGGCACCCAAGAGAACCCATGCCCGCACCGCGAGCCAAAGGCCGCTGCTACGCCCTCTCCGTCGACATCGCGCCATCCCGTGGCAATGGGAAGGGGTCGTTGGGATGCTCCCGATTGTGGCAACGACCCACCCCGTGGCCCAATGCCTTTCAAGTAATACCAATTACCTATGAACACACCGCATTACGGTCATGCTGAGCGCAGCGAAGCATCTCTTCTCGCTGAAGAGAGACCCTTCGCTGCGCTCAGGGTGACAATGCGATAGGTTCAATAGTAAACGGTATAAGAGGGGTTTCTTTGATGCAAAGGCATGGTTTCAGAAAGGGGCTTCGCGCTTTACAATCGTAGTGCCGACTTTAGTCGGCTGAGGCCTTTGGATGCGATGGGAAGCCGACTAAAGTCGGCACTACACTGGTAAAGCGAGAAGGCTCTTTCTGAAACCATCCCTAATAGCCCGCTTGAGCGGGCTTCGCAGAGTAGCGCAGGGCTTCAGCCCTGCCTGCCCTTACTCGGCGAAGAGTTCGGCCAGAGCGTCGAGTACGGCAAACTGGGTCTTACGATCGATGCTTCCCAGACGCTTGACGAGCCGTTGATGGTCAATGGTGCGCATCTGGTCGAGGACAATAAAGGCATCGCGTTGCCCGAAGGTGCAGGGGATCCGCGTGGGGTACGCTCGGGATTTGGTTGTCATTGGTGCAATAATAACCGTGCGAATGTTGCTATTCATTTCGTCGGGCGAAATCACCAAACAAGGCCGCATCTTCTGTATCTCGTGGCCAACTGTGGGGTCGAGTTCTGTGAGATACACATCAAAACGCGCTATTCCCACGTCCATTCCTCTGCATCCCACGACGAGCCTGAGCGAGCATGTTGATCAAGCAGTCGATCGTCATCACGCTCGGCCATCTGGCGAAACTGCTCGTTCCAGCCCGCTCGTGGTCGCCGGGCAGCCCGCAGCACGAGCTGATCACCTTGGACTTCCAGCTCGATGTCGTTTGTGAGCCCAACCTGATCAAGCAGCACCTTTGGGATTCTGATCCCCTGAGAGTTGCCGATCTTGACCAGTCGTGTTTTGACAATAGTGCTCATCCCGGTGCTTTCTTCTTGTTGTGTAATTACATTGTATGCACGCCGGGGGTGTATGTCAAGAGGGGGGCGGGGGAACCAGGTTCCCCCACCCCCCCTTCCCGCAAGTTGAGGCTTCGCCTGGCCCTAGCCCCCCGCCCGCTCCTGCAGGCTCAGTACCGTCCAAACATTGTCGCGCAGCGCCCGGATGGCCTGCACCGCTGCGGCGGCACCAGAGAGGGTGGTGAGCATCGGGACGCCATAGACGATCGCGGCGCGGCGGATGGCCACTTCGTCGAAGAAACTGACTTTGCCTAAGGGGGTGTTGACGATCATGGCGATCTGGTTGTTCTTGATGTAGTCTACGGTATTGGGGCGGCCCTCGTTCACCTTGTAGATCGTCGTGACCTTGAGCCCTTGGCTGCGCAGGGCGGCGGCGGTGCCGCCGGTGGCGAGCAGGTTGAAGCCCAGTTCGGCCAACCCTTGAGCAATCGGCAGCAACGAGGCTTTGTCGCGGTCGTTGACGCTCAGGAAGGCGTTGCCGCTCATGGGCAACTTGTGGCCGCAGCCGAGTTGCGCTTTGGCGAAGGCTTCGCCAAAGGTGGCCCCACTGCCCATCGCTTCCCCCGTCGAACGCATCTCTGGGCCGAGCAGCGTATCTACGCCAGCGAAGCGCATCCAGGGCAGCACCACCTCTTTGACGTGGTAGCGCTGCACCCCCTCGCCTTCGGCCATCAACTGACTCTGCCCACGCTCGATCTGCGCCTGCCACGCGGCGAGGGGCCGCCCTGCCGTGCATTGCGCTGCGATCTGCGCCCAGGGCACGCCGGTCGCTTTGGCGACGAAGGGGATGGTGCGCGAGGCGCGTGGGTTGGCCTCGAGAACATAGACGACGCCATCTTTCATGGCGTACTGAATGTTCATCAGGCCAATGACGCCAAGCTCTTGAGCGAGGCGCACAGTGTACTCACGCATGGTCGCTTCGTCTTGCGGCGGCACCATGTAGGTCGGAATGACGCAGGCGCTGTCGCCCGAATGCACCCCAGCCAACTCGATCTGCTCCATAATGCCCGCGATCACCACCTCATTGCCATCGGCGATACAATCCACGTCCATCTCGAAGGCATCTTCGAGGAAGCGATCAATCAGCACCGGATGTTCAGGCGAGGCATCCACCGCTTCGCGCATGTAGCGTTCGAGCGTCTCGTCGTCATAGACAATCGCCATGGCGCGGCCACCCAGCACATAGGAGGGACGCACCACCACCGGGTAGCCAATCTCCGTCGCGACGCGCAGGGCATCCTCCCACGAGGTCGCGCTGCCGTGGGCGGGCGCCGGGATCTCCAGGCGATCCAAGAGCGCCCCGAAGCGGTCGCGGTCTTCGGCTAGGTCAATCGCGTCGGGCGGCGTGCCCCAAATCGGCACCCCGGCGGCCTCCAGCGCCCGCGCCAACTTCAACGGCGTCTGGCCGCCAAACTGCACCAAGACGCCATCCGGCTTCTCCAGATCCACAATGTTCAGGACATCCTCAAGCGTCAACGGCTCAAAATAGAGCCGGTCGGCGGTGTCGTAGTCGGTCGAGACGGTCTCAGGGTTGCAGTTGACCATAATCGTCTCGTAGCCCATGGCGCGCAGGCCAAAGACAGCGTGGACGCAGCAGTAGTCAAACTCAATGCCCTGACCGATGCGGTTGGGGCCAGAGCCAAGAATCAGCACCTTTTGGCGCGTCGTCGGCTCGGCTTCGTCTTCGGTCTCGTAGCTCGAATAGAGATAGGGCGTAAAGGCGGGAAACTCGGCGGCGCAGGTATCTACACGGTGGAAGGTGGGAATGATGCCCAGCGCCTTGCGCCGCGTGCGCACGGCCAGTTCAAACGACCAGGGACGGATTGTCGTCTCATGCAGGAACGTCTGCACCTCAGCCGGGCGCACACGCAGCAAAAAGGCGAGTTGGGCATCACTGAAGCCCATGCGTTTCGCTTGACGCAGCAGATCGGCGGGAACCGTCGCCAGATCAAAGGCGCGCAGCCGCCCTTCAAGATTGACCAACTGCTCCAACTGCTCAAGGAACCAGGGGTCAATCTTGGTGAGCATACTGATCTGCTCCGGGCTCATGCCGCTCTGCAAAGCGTAGCGCACATAAAACATACGCTCGGGATTGGGCGTAATCAGGCGCTCGCGCAGCCGTTCGGGATTGATCTGGTCTTTGCCATCAGCGCCCCAGCCCATACGCCCCTGTTCGAGCGAGCGCCACGCCTTCTGGAAGGCTTCGGGGAAGGTGCGGCCAATCGCCATCACCTCACCCACCGACTTCATCGCCGTCGTGAGCGTCGTGTCGGCCTGGGCAAACTTCTCGAAGGTCCAACGCGGAATCTTCACCACCACATAATCGAGCGTCGGCTCGAAACTGGCGGGGGTTTCGCGGGTAATATCGTTGGGCAACTCATCGAGCGTATAGCCGACGGCGAGCTTGGCGGCAATCTTGGCAATCGGGAAGCCAGTCGCTTTCGAGGCGAGCGCCGAAGAGCGCGAGACGCGCGGATTCATCTCGATCACATAGATGCGCCCGTCGGTGGGGCTAACGGCAAACTGCACATTGGAGCCGCCGGTCTCGACACCGACGGCGCGCAGGACAGCCAGCGCCTGATCACGCAACTGCTGATACTCGCGGTCGGTGAGCGTCATGGCGGGCGCAACGGTGATCGAATCGCCGGTATGGACGCCCATAGCGTCAATATTCTCAATCGAACAGATAATCACGCCATTATCGGCGCGGTCGCGCATGACCTCGAGTTCAAACTCCTTCCAACCGAGGACACTCTCTTCAATCAGCACCTGGGTAACGGGCGAGGCATCGAGGCCACCCTCCACAATGAGCTTAAACTCCTCCATGTTGTAGGCGATGCCGCCGCCAGAGCCACCGAGGGTAAAAGAGGGACGAATAATCGCCGGGAAGCCGGTGAGCGTCACCACCTCCAGCGCCTCCTCCACCGTATGGGCCGTACCGGAGCGCGGCACCTGGAGGCCAATCTCAAGCATCTTATCTTTGAAGCGTTGGCGATCCTCAGCGACACGCACCGCCTCGACCGAAGCGCCAATCAGCGCCACGTTATAGCGCTCCAGCACCCCCGCATCGTGGAGATCCACCGCGAGATTGAGGGCAGTCTGGCCACCCACCGTCGGCAGAAGCGCATCGGGGCGCTCTTTCGCAATAATGCGTTCGAGGCTCGCCACATCCAGCGGCTCAATATAGGTCGCATCAGCCATGCCGGGGTCGGTCATAATCGTCGCGGGGTTAGAATTGACCAACACCACGCGGTAGCCCTCCTCACGGAGGGCCTTACAGGCTTGCGCCCCAGAATAATCGAACTCACACGCCTGACCAATCACAATCGGCCCGGAACCAATAATCAGAATGGTATGAATGTCGCTGCGCTTCGGCATCGTAGGGGCTTACTCCTTATCGGTAGCCAGTCAATCGGTATCGGGGCGATTATACCTCATGGTGGTAGCATGGTTATAGTAGGGGGCTGGGGGGGTAGGGCCACATCAGCGTTGTTGGGCTTGCCATCTTGACAATCAAGCATTAGTACTGTACAATCTAGCTAAGTTAGCTAATTCAGCTAGATTAGGTAGTCAATGAAAACAAAATGGATTGCCTCTACCGAAGCGCAAAACAACTTTGGGCGTCTCCTTGATGATGTGATACAAAATAAGACGCGCTATATCATCAAACGCAGGAACATTTCTCAGGCATTGCTGATCAGCATCGTGGATTTAGAGCACCTGCTTGCTGGCAACGAAGCTGAACGTCAGCAGGTAGCGAAGATTATTCACGAAGCAAAACCCGCTTACACTATTGGTAGTGTGCTAGTTGAAGATGGGGAACAAGGATGACCACCTTGGCGCACTGGGCTTTAGATTACCCTTCCACAACGCTTGGAAGGGCACTACTTGTTCATGCCGACTGTATTGCATGGCTAGGGCGGATAGAGCATGAGAGTATTCATGCCATTGTCACCGATCCGCCTTATGGGGTTAAAGAGTACAATCCCGATCAAATTGAGAAACGAACGCATGGCAAAGGAGGTATTTGGCGCATTCCCCCAGCGTTTGATGGTAGTATCCGTGCTCCCTTACCACGATTTACCGCACTGAACAGTAAAGAACGTGAACTTATGCGCTGTTTCTTTACGGAGTGGGGTGAATTGGCTCTGAAGGCGCTCGTACCAGGCGGACATCTCTTCATTGCTACCAATGCGTTTTTGTCACAACTTGTATTCTCTGCGCTTGTTGCCAGTGGATGGGAATTTCGTGGTGAGCTTATTCGTTTGGTGCGTACGTTTCGTGGTGGGGATCGCCCAAAGAACGCAGAGGAAGAATTTTCCGAGGTCTGCTCACTACCCCGTAGCGCCTATGAACCATGGGGTATTTTCCGTAAACCGCTACCCAAAGGGATGAAGCTCAGTGATTGTCTGCGAGTGTACGGAACTGGCGGTTTACGACGCATTAGTCCAGATCAGCCCTTTACTGACGTGATACTCAGTGAGCGCACATCACGCACAGAACGCCAGATAGCAGATCACCCTAGTCTGAAACCGCAATCTTTTTTGCGTCGGGTGGTGCATGCCGCACTACCCCTTGGCACAGGTGTTCTCCTTGATCCATTCATGGGATCTGGCTCAACTATTGCAGCGGCAGAATCGCTTGGTTATAGCAGCATTGGTGTTGAACGTATTGGTACCTACTATGATCTCAGCATACAGGCTATTCCAAAATTGGTACATGTAGCCGAAGATCATTGGAGTGAGCAACTATCACTTGATACTATGCTCAGTTAGTCCCGATAGATCCAGTTGTTTGTCATCTTTGCAAAGCCAGATTGGGTAACACTTGCCGTGATCGTTCTGCGACTCTCTGCCGAACGTCCAGAAAAGCGCCAATCACTTTGCTCAAGTTTAGCTCCTAGCACGGTAACAAATTTAAACTTACGCGGCTCTGTGTCATTAGCACGATTACTGTCAAAGACAAAAACCATGAGCCAAACATCTTCAGGATTGTGACCCTGCCAACCCTTCGTGTAACGAGATGCTTTGATCTCGACACCTTCAGTTCCATGAAGTATTGCATTATTAGGGTAAAAGTTTACAGGAACGAGATCGGGATGCCCGTTGTGATGTTGATTTTTAGTAAGATCATGGCAGTATTTGGGGATGGATACTGCCATAAATTCACCAACAATACTACTAAAATTCGCTGACATCATCATCATTTCAAAACGAGGCAATGCCTTTGTGTAGAGTTGCGAATTGATGAAGCTGATGAAATCCAGAAAACCTTGCATTGCTTTCTGAATGTGTTGTATCTCCAGACCATACGGTAGCGCACATACCGAGTTAAACCCATCCTGATTGAGTGGAACTGGAATACAAGCAGATTGTTCAGTCTTATCACTCGCCACTGGCATCACCCCCTCCGCAGCAAAAAAATATACTCGTGCTTAAAGATGTAGAAGCCGCCTACCAGCGCACGGTAGCGCCAAAGCTCCTTCTGGTTGCGTTTGCCGGAAGTCTCTTCAAAATTTTTGACGATGATGCTCTTGAGGCTGAAACCGCGTTCTAGTGCCGCGTTCATCGTCTGGAAGCCGAGGGGTATCCAGTCGCCCTTCAGGTATTTGTCGCCAATAACAATGGCAAGGTAGCGCCCCCGTTCCAGCACGTTGGCCGCATTGCTGATCACTGTGCCCATCATGGTCAAAAAGCCCTCGGTGGATGCCGCGTTGGAGAGATCACGCAGATCTTCGCTGAATTTGATAATATCGTAGTAGGGCGGGTGCATAATCACGAACTGCACCGTCTTTTGATCATATTTGGCTAATAACGACTCGTAATCAAACGTTGCACTGTCACCTTCAACTACATCAATCGTCACGTCGTAGGGGTTTGGTTCTTTACTCACCATTTTTTTGACATGGCTGACCATACGATTCTGTAGTTCGATGCCGAGCGTATGACGACCAAGGCGCTGCCCTTCGATCAGCGTGGTACCGGAGCCGGCAAAGGTGTCGAGTACCCAGTCGCCGCGTTTGGTGTAGCGCCGCATGAGTTGGTTGGGAATCTGGGGGATGAAGTTGCCCCAGTAGCCTGCGGTGTGGACACCGGAGTTGTCACGCCGATCAATCAGCCAAAGGCTGTCGGTGATGATGTCGTCGTACTCTTTCCAGCGGTTCAAGTTGATGTCGTTGAGCGCACTGGTGCGCGTTTCGGTGATGCTTTTGAGCAGCCGGTTGACGTAGTAGTTGGCGCGTTCGAGGGTCAGCGAGCGCAGAATCTGTTCCAGTTCGCCACTGAGGGCGACGGCATCAAACTCGACGGCGGTGAGATCGGCACTGTTGGTGTGCAGAGGGTTTTGTGCATCTTGGAGTTCGGTTTGTAGTGCCGCGATTGATGCTTTAAGTTCTTTTATGGTTTCTTTGCTGTAGATTGCTGCAAGTTTTTGAACGAGGACGGCTTGGTTGAGGTGGAGAACGTTGTTTTTCATTTCAAGTTGAGCCTTCGGGTGGAGGTTTGGGGAAGACTTCGCTTCCCGCGAAAAATTCTTTGTTTGGGGCTGCCGCCCTAAACTTGATGCCCATAGGCTGCGCCTCACGCCCCGCCAGCCTTTCGGTAGGATGGTGCGGGAACTAAGTTCCCGCACCATCCCATCCTACCGAAAGGCTGGCCCGCCCAGTTGCGCCACGCAGCCGCTATCCGGCGCTTGGGCGGGGTTGTTGAGGAAGGAGCGGATCATCCCGACGGGGCATGCGCCGCGGCCAAGGACAGCGTGGCCGGTGCCGGGGAATTCATAGGTGTAGGCTTGACTCAGGCCGACGGCGGCCAACTCGCGCCACTGCGGTGGGGTGATGGGATCATAGCTGCCTGCCAAGATCAACGCGGGGGCATTGCTATTGGCGGGTACCTGCCAGCGTGCATCGGGCGTCGCCGCGCCGAAACGGGCACAGAGTGGCTCCGCTTCGCCCGATAGCTCCAGCAGGCCGGTGTAGAAGCCTGCCACCCGTGCGTGGGCGGCAAGAGTCGCTTCGCGCCAGCCTGGGGGCAGTGTTTGCAGATCTTCAGGGCACTGGATGGCGTAGTAGAGCGCCTGGGATTGCCCGCTGCTGCCAGTGCTGGCAGCGCTACCGCCAGCCGCGAGGGCGCGGAAGGGGCCAAAATCGCCCCGTTCGGCGGCGACGATCGCAGCGGGCAGGTGGGGCAGGCTGCGCGTTCTATAGAGTTGACGGAAGATAAGTTCTAAAAGTTGATTACCAGTAAAGTGGTTTGGGTCTGGCCCCAAGTTGGCCGCAGCCGGATTGGCGTTCAACGCCGCTACCAAGCGCCAGAAGCGCGCCTCAAGCTCGGGGTAGGCGCTGGCGCAATGGGCGTGGGCGGCACAGTCGCCAAAGAGTTGTTGCAACGAGCGCTCTAGGTGGGCCGGCATGGTGGCGTAGAGGCTCGCCTGTAGCGGATAGGGCGAGTCGAGGACGAGGCTGCGCACGCTTGCCGGATAGTCGCGCAGCAGCGCCAAGGCCCAACGAGTGCCATAGGAGATGCCGAGGACGTTCCATTGCGCGTAGCCCAAGCTTTGGCGTAACTGGTCGAGATCATTGACGGCGGCGGCGGTGGTGAAGGCACGCATGGGGAAGCCACTGGCTGTCAGGCGCTCAGCGCAGACCAGGATGGCCGCCGCCTCGCCGTGGGCATAGGTTTGCCCCTGAAGCCCGTGTTCGCGCACTTGGCGGTTGAAGGCGGCCACTTCGGGGCAGCGCAGCGCAGGCCAACTCGTGCCAACGCCGCGCTGATCAACGACGATGAAGTCGCGGCCAGCAATGAAGGAGCGCCAAGCTTGCCAGAGGGTCACCGCCTGCTCGATGGCCGGGCTGCCTGGCCCGCCCGCGAGGTAGAGGATCGGATCGGGGGCGGGCCGAGGGTCGCGGAAAATGGCAAAACTCACGGCGACACTGCGCCCGGCAGGATGCCCATAATCCAAGGGCAGCAACAGCGCCCCACATTCGACGCGCACGCCCGCCGGGGCGCGGAAGGGGCAAGGTGTAGCGACCCGCTGCGCCACGGCGCGCGCCGTGTCGGCGTTGAAGAGGCTGGCCCCCAAACGTCCCAACAGCACCCGTGGCTCTGTTTCGCCGGGATGGATCTCGAAACGCGCCCGCTCGAACCATTGTACCTGGTAGGTCTGCCCGTTCTCAAGCGTCTCCGACTGCAAGCCACTGATGGGTAAGCCAAAGAGCGCCAAGCTTTCGGCGGCAGTATAGCCAGGGCGACCATCAAGTTGCAGGCCGTGATTCTGCCACATGCTCAGGATCGGTGCGCAGACCAAATGGCCAGTTTCAGCAAAACGCTGACAATCCGCCGCGTCCGCGTCTTGGGGAAAGTTTTGCCAAACCCACCCAGCACCCTGGAGAGTCTCTAGCCCGAGTTGGCCCAACTGCACCGCGTAGGGCGGCGGCTGGTCGGGATGCAGCTCGAGGCGCGCCCGCTCGAACCACTGGACATGCAGCGTGCGCCCGTTGGCCTCCAGATCAAGCAGGGGCGAAATGGGAAGCCCAAAGACCGACAAGCCGCCATTGGAAGCCCAAAAGGTGGCTAGTTGCCCGGCGATACAGTGGCCCGTCTCTTGGAAACAGCGCACGCCACTGGGCTGCGCCGCCGCTGGGGGCGGGTAGCTCAGGGTGAGCAGGGCGAGCAGCAGAGCGAGGGCGAGGAGATGACGCGAAGAAGAGTGAGGCATGGCACGTAACCTTTCTTTAGCTTCTGGACTGAAAGCCATTGATCGGGTAGCATAGAAGAGGGTTCGCTGCATCCATGGCCACGTTGCCCTGGATGCCTACTACACCAGAGAGGCCATGAGCCAATACGATTACATTATCACCGGCGCTGGCGCCGCCGGACTCAGCCTGGTCTACCATTTGGGACAATCCAGTCTGAGACAGCACCGCGTGTTGCTTGTCGATGAGGCGCCGAAGCGACGCAATGATCGGACGTGGAGCTTCTGGGAGGTTGGGGCTGGCCCGTTTGATGCGGTGGTGACACGGAGTTGGGATCATCTCATTGTGCATGGGCCGTCACGTACCGAGCACTTTACGATTGAGCCGTATCGTTATAAGATGATTGAGGGCGGTGATTTCTATCGCTTCACCGAAGAGTGGGTAGCCCAACAACCCAACATTACGCGTTGCTATGGGCGGGTCGAACGAATTGAGGATCGCCCCGATGGGGCGGCGGTCTTTGTGGATGGTCAGGTTCATCACGGACGTTGGGCCTTCAACAGCATCTACACGCCCAGCCCGCGGCGTCCCACCTATGCCCATTGGTATCAGCATTTCAAGGGCTGGGTGATTACCTGCGAAGCGCCAATCTTTGATCCCAACACCGCCACCTTCATGGATTTTCGCGTTGAGCAGGGCCATGATGTGCGTTTCGTCTATGTGCTGCCCTACGATGCGCATACCGCGCTGGTTGAGTATACCTTCTTTTCACCTACTCTTGTTTCTCACGAGGTGTACGATCAGGGGCTACGTGATTATATCAGCCACCATCTGGGCGTGCAGAGCTATGCGATCAAACATGTCGAATTTGGAGTTATTCCGATGACCGACATGCCCTTCGCACGGCGACCCAGCCCCCACGTGATGAATATTGGCACGGCAGGCGGCATGACCAAAGCCTCGACCGGCTACACCTTCCAGCGCATTCAGCGTCAGTCGGCCCGCATCACGGCCAGCCTGACCACCACCGGCCAGCCCTTCTACTACGAGCGCCCCCTGAACTACCATGCGCTCATGGATGGCGTACTCTTGCATGTGTTGGATACGGGCCGCGAACAGGGCCATGTCTTCTTCGAGCAACTCTTCAGCCGCAACCCGCCGCAACGGGTGCTGCGCTTCCTTGATGAAGAGAGCAGTTTGTGGGAAGATATTGCCCTAATGTTGACAGTCAATGTACCGACATTCCTCTTTTCCAGCTTCGACCTCGCCGCCCGTCGCACCTGGGCCAACCTTGCGACGAGTGGTGCCACGGCGACCGAAGGCGAGTAGCGGGCGTGGATCACCTAAAGCCCCCGGTGGGGGTACGGGGGAGGCGCAGCCCATACGCATGAACGTAAGCCTCTGGCGGGCCTGTCGGCGGGGGTTCGGGCTTGCCCTGAGCCTAGTCGAAGGGGCCAAGCCCCCGAAAAATTTCCCTTTCCAGCGGGGTTTAAGGGGCCGCAGGCCCCTTACGTTCATGCGTATGGGGAGGCGCAGCCCATACGCATGAACGTAAGCCTCTGGCGGGCCTGCCGGCGGGGGTTCGGGGGCCAAGCCCCCGAAAAATCTCCCTTTCCAGCGGGGTTTAAGGGGCCGCAGGCCCCTTACGTCCATGCGTATGGGGAGGCGCAGCCTCCCCCGCAAAACGGCTTTTTATACGATTTTGGCGGCGAAGCCGCCAAAATCGCACAACAAAACAGGGTTTGGGGCTTGCCCCACCTCGCCGCAAGGCAACATAACAACTGTAGTATGCAATGAAGCATCTCGATCCCGATTATGGCCCTTCAGTGGTGCGGACGCCCGAACTTGGCACCATCTACCTCAACGTCCAGCCGCATAGCTTGACCCTCTCGCAAGAGCTGCAGGCGACCTTTGCCTTTGATGGCGAGGGGCGTCCGCTGAGTTGTTTCTTGGATGGGCGCAACTATCGTTTCGGCCTGTCAGGGGCGATTCTGCTCAAGACGACCCACCCCGACGGGAAGTTGCGCCGTCTGCTCGCGCCCGATGAGGCGGAAGAACTCGCGGCGGCGGTACACACCCGTGCCGCCCGGATCGCTACTGCCGTTGCGTCAGGGTGCTCGCCTACGTTGCAGGCATGGCTGGAGCGGATTAGCGCCTGGGACAGCGCCCGGCGCACGGCGGCATGCCAAGCTTTTGCTGCCACCTATCGCCCCATCAGCATCGTGCCGCCCGACCACTACCAGGCGGTGGTAATCCAAGCGACTGAGGGGTGCAGTTGGAATCAGTGTAGCTTTTGTAGCTTCTACCGTGATCGCGTCTTCCGCATCAAGACTCCTGCCGCGCTACAGGAGCATATCGATCAGATTAAGGCCTTGCTGGGGCGTGGTCTCGCGTTGCGCCGCTCGATCTTCTTGGGTGACGCCAACGCCCTGATCGTGCCCCAAACCCGCCTGCGCGAACTCCTCGCCGTCGTCAATGCCGCCTTGCCGCCAACAACTGCGGGAGGGCCACGCGGTCTCTATGCCTTCCTCGATATTTTTGGTGGCGAGATTAAGAGCGTCACCGATTATGTCGAGCTAAAAGAAGATGGCATTAAACGTATCTACTTAGGTTTAGAGACGGGCGATGACGAGGTCTTTCGTCTACTCAACAAGCCCGGCTCACCCGCCGAATGTGTCGAGGTGGTACAACGCATCAAGGCCGCCGGGATCAGTGTGGGCGTCATTTTGCTGGCTGGGGCTGGCGGCATTGGCTTTGCCGAACGCCACCTCAGCAGTTCGCTCGCCACCCTGCGGGCAATGAACCTCAGCCAAGACGATCTTGTCTACATCTCGCCGCTCATTCCGCCCGCCACAAGCGACTACGCGCTCCAGAGCGCCACCCTGGGCCTGCAACCGCTCGACAGCGCCATGATGAACGCGCAACTCGCCGCGCTCCGCTCCGGGGCTATTGCTGCCAGCGAGGGCCAAACGCGGGTGGCGCTCTACCATATTGAGGAGTGGCTGTATTGATTTGTAGGGGGGATGCGAGGGAACCAGGTTCCCTCGCATCCTCCCGCCGGAAGAGGAAATTTTTCGGGGCATGGCCCCGCAGAATCCCCCGTCCGGCAGGGGGCGCGGGGGCCATGCCCCCGCAGAATCCCCCGTCCGGCAGGGGGCGCGGGGGCCATGCCCCCGCAGAATCCCCCGTCCGGCAGGGGGCGCGGGGGCCATGCCCCCGCAGAATCCCCCGTCCGGCAGGGGGCGCGGGGGCCATG
>RSAS01000523.1 GCA_003934145.1 Candidatus Viridilinea halotolerans
TTCCCTCGCATCCTCCCACCGCCCGGCGGGGTGTGGGGCGCAGCCCCAAAGATTTTGGCCACATCTAATAGATTAAGGAGTTTGCACAATGTTTGAAGAGATGATCAATGGAAGTCGTGCTGTTTTAACCAATCCTTCGGTGGCGACCTTTGAGGAGCACGAGCGTGATAATTTGCAGTGGGCGCTGATCTATTCGGTCTGTGCAGGGGTGATTAATGCAATCCTGAACGCGATTCGTACTACCATTTTTCCCCAACCAATACCACCTGAGTTGGCCGAGTTGGGCATTACCAGTGGTAGTGGCAGCATCATCGTAGCCATTCCCATCGTGATCATCTTCACTACCATCGGTCTATTGTTCTACTGGGGGCTCACCTATGCTCTCGGCAAGGCCTTTGGCGGTACAGGAAATTTTGGCGAGTTGACCTATGACATGGCGCTCTTCAGCGCGCCGATGACCATCATCGGCAGTGCGTTGGGCTTTATTCCGTTTATCGGTGGCCTTGCGGGGTTCGTTCTCTTCTTCTACAACCTCTATTTGACCTATCTGGCAGTGCAGGCGGGGATGAATTTGCCGAGTAATAAGGCAATCTACGTGATTGCGATCCAATTTGCGATCATCTTTGTGCTTGCTGTCTGCATTGGCTTCTTCGTTGCGGCGATCTTTGCAGCCGCCCTTAGTACGAGTGGCTGACACACTTTTGGGGCTACGCCCCAAATTTTCAAAGGGGTATGGCCCCCGAAAAATTGCTCCTTCCGGCGGGGCGTAAGGATCCGCAGGCCCCTTACGCTCATGCGCATGGGGGATGGCCCCCGCACCCCCGCTGCGGCAGCGGCAAAAAGCGTAACTTGGTTGCGAACCATGTCCTAGCGCGAAAAAGTTCTGGGCCGAGCCTGGGAGCGCGGGCCGCTGTCCCGCATGCGGGACAGCGGCCCGCGCTTCGGTGCCTAGGCGAGATCAAGGCTTTTTCGTGCTAAGACATGGTTTCAGAAAGGGGCTTCGCGCTTTACCATCGTAGTGCCGACTTTCGT
>RSAS01000129.1 GCA_003934145.1 Candidatus Viridilinea halotolerans
AAGTCGGCACTACCTATTGGCGCAAACGGTAACGTTGCCACGAACCTTGTCTAAAGCGCCTACGACCAGCGGCTTACGGCGCTAAAGCGCCTACGACCAGCGGCTTTTGCCCCATTTCTGCGAACCATCAAAAAAATAAGCGAACGGTGAGATCCCTACTGCGTAGTACTCTGTTCCCCGGTTCTCTGTTCCCCGGTTCTCTGTTCCCCGGTTCTCTGTTCCCCGGTTCTCTGCTCCCCGGTTCTCTGTGCATCGCCACGCCCCCGCAACTTCTCCGCGTTGTCCACCGAGGTCAACAGCACCTTCAGACCCAAGTAGACCAGATCGACATCGGCGACGGAAATGGTAATGTCGCCAATGATAATGACCCCTTTGTCCAAGATGCGGTCGAGCAGGTCGAGGAGGGTGAGTTCGCGTTCGGCGGGGCTGAGTTCATGCATAGGGAGCATCCTCATCGGGCGCATCAGCAAAGTGGTAGGGCGGCCATGGGCCGGTTAGTTCGTAGGAGCAGCCGACCAGTTTGCTGCCGATCTGTTCGAGGACGGCGTTGAACGTGCCGGTGTTGGCCTGTTCGACGAGGTAGGCACCCTTGAGGATGAGCGTGAGATCTTTCGTTTCGGGGGGTTGTTCAACGCCGCTGGCTTGGGCAGCGACGGCGACGGCGAGCAGCATGCGGTGGCCTTCGTGCGCGTATGTCTCAACGAGGCGCGTCGTCTCTTCGCGCAGCAGTTGGTTCAGCTTTTTGCCCAGCATGTAGGCTGCGCCGCCGCTCTTGCCTTGACACTGCGCCGCCAGGGTGCGCACACGGGGGTTGTTGGCCGCCACTTGTGCCGCGAGTTGCGCCGGGTCTGCATAGAGCTTCACGCCCCATTCGAGGCGGTCGTTCAGGTGGGCAAGCACGCGCTGGAAGGTGGCCCCGTGGCTGAGCAGCATGCTGTGGATGCCCGTCGCGTCGCGGAAAATTGTCCCGAAGCGTAGAGGAATCACCGTGCGCTGGCCCAACGTCGCCGCCAGAATCGCTTGGTGCGTGCGTGCCCGTGGTTCCAACCACGCCAGATCGCCCAAGTTGGCCTCAAGCGCATCTTCCTCAAACTGCGCCAAAGGCACCATACTCACCAAGGCGGCCAGTGCGCCCTCGGCCACGAGGAAGGGGCGCGCCACCGCCTCAATCCCCGGCAGATCGGGCACAGGCCGCTGATCCGCCGTCGTCACACCATAGACATAATAGCCCCATGCGGGGTCGCTCTGGTAGTCTGAGGCATTCAATGGCCCTGCTCCTCCTGAAGCGCTGTGGTGAAATGGCGGCGCGCCAGCACGAGCAGGTTTTCGTCGTCGTGCCCATTGGCAAGATACTCGCGAATAGCGGCACGCGCCGCTCGGCGGCAGAAACCGGCCAGTTCCGCGCCACTGCGCCCTGCCGTCGCCTCGGCCAGCGCCTCCAAATCCACGTCGCTCGCCAGCGGCGCACGGCGCGTGTGAATGCGCAGAATCGCCAGGCGGTCGGCGCGATTGGGCGGCGGCAGCGCAATCTGAATCTCTAAACGCCCTGGGCGCAACAACGCGGGATCAACGCGGTCGATGCGGTTCGTCGCGGCCAGCACCAACACCCCCGGCAGATCCTCGATCCCGTCCAGTTCGGTGAGCAATTGGCCGACCACACGCTCGGCGACTTGGCCATCGGCGCAGCGGATGGGGGCCAGGGAGTCAACTTCGTCGAGAAAGATGATGCATGGCGCGGCTTGGCGTGCCGTCTGAAAGATTTTGCGTATCGCCCGCTCCGACTCGCCCACCCACATGCTCAACAACTGCGGCCCTTTGACCGCAATAAAATTAACCTCACTCTGGCTGGCGAGCGCCCGCGCCACAAGGGTTTTGCCGCAACCGGGCGGCCCATGGAGAATGATGCCACGGGGCGGCTGTAGCCCCACGCGCCCCAACAGCTTACTGTAGCGCAACGGCCACTCCACCGCCTCCTCCAACGCTTGGCGCGCCTCCGCCAAGCCACCGACATCGCTCCATGCCACATCAGAGACCTCGGTGAAGACTTCGCGCACGGCAGAGGGCGTGATCTCAGCAAGGGCGGCGCGGAAATCGGCTGCAGCCACCTTCAGTTCCAGCAGGCTCTCTTCGGGCAGCGCCGAGGCCAACGGCTCCAGGTCGGGCATCACGCGCCGCAAGGCGCTCATCGCTGCCTCGCGGCAGAGCGCCGCGAGGTCGGCCCCAACATAGCCGTGGGTCGCCGAGGCGAGCCGTTCGACATCCACATCGGCCTCAAGCGGCATGCCGCGGGTATAGATCTCAATGATCTCGCGACGCGCCGGGCGGTCGGGCACACTAATGGCAATTTCGCGGTCAAAGCGCCCCGGGCGGCGCAGCGCCGGGTCGAGATTGTTGGGCAGGTTGGTGGCCCCAATCACCACGACATTGCCACGGCCATCGAGTCCATCCATCAGCGTGAGCAACTGCGCCACCACGCGCCGCTCGATCTGGCGGTCGCCCGCCAACTCTTCGCGGCTGGGCGCAATCGCATCAATTTCATCAATAAAAATGATCGACGGTGCATGCTTGCGGGCATCTTCAAACGTATTACGCAGATTCGCCTCAGAAGCACCATACCACTTATCAATGATTTCGGGGCCATTGATATGAATAAAATAGGCGCTCGCCTCGTGGGCCACCGCCCGCGCAATGAGTGTCTTGCCGCAACCGGGCGGGCCATGCAGCAACACGCCGCGCGGCGGATCAATGCCCAAGCGTGCAAAAACCTCCGGGTGGCGCAGAGGTAGCTCAATCATCTCACGGATGCGGCGCAATTCACGGCGCAGGCCACCAATATCCTCATAGGTAATCCCGGCAGGGCGCGCCGACGGCTGATCGGGAGCGCGTGCTGGGGTCAGCGTAATCGTCGTCGCCGTGCCGATCAAGACGGGGCCGGGCGGCGTCGTCTCGACCACATGGAAGCGCTGCGCCCGCGTCCCAAAGAGCGTCACCCGCAGCCGGTCGCCCGCCACCACCGCGAGGCGGTCGAGCAGACGGGCAAGGTAGCGCACTTGCGCGGGGTTGCTGGGGCCAGGCATGTCATCATCGGCGCCCAGCACCAACGTCCGCGCCGGCTGCACCGCCGCCAGGCTCAGCGTCACCATATCATCAAGGCTCACGCCGGCGTTGGTGCGCACAATACCATCAATTTGTACCAACCCTTGGCCGCGTTGGTCGCTGTGGGTGGGCATCAGACGCGCCACAGTGGTGCGCTGGCCAATGATCTGCACGACATCACCAACCGAGGCATCAAGCTGAGCAATCATCTCCGGATCGAGACGGGCCAAACCGCGCCCCACGTCCTTGGCCGGCGCCTCAGCCACACGAAGTTCAATACTCGGATGAGTAGGTTCCATGCTGTGGATTCCTGTTAAGATGCGCCGCCAAAGGTAGGGGCACGGCGTTGCCGTGCCCCTGCCTTTGGCAGGGTTGGGCGGAGGGTTTGGTGAGGGCGAAGCCCTCCCCAAACCCTCCCCTTCAAGATCCTTTAACTATCCGCCGCTTCGGCGCGGGTGCGGGATCATCCTCAGGCGCAGGCAACAGCCGCTCCTCAAGGCGCGCAAGGCGCTCGCGCAGTATCTGATTCTCCGTCTCCAACTGATTCGCCCGCGACGAAAGCAGCGGATCATTCTCCCACCAATTAATGCCAATTTCCGCCGCCTTATCCACCGAAGCGATCAGCAGGCGAATTTTAATACTGAGCAACTCAACACCCACAAGCGAAATCGAAATATCGCCCGCAATGACGATACCTTTATCCAAAACGCGCTCAAGAATATCGGCAAGGTTGGTGGCTTGGGTTGAATGTTGCAAGCCAGGGTTCGGCATGAAGACTCCTGATGTTTGGAGGGCGCGGGGGCATGGCCCCCGCCAAATTCCCCCGTCCTGCGGGGGCGCGGGGGCATGGCCCCCGCCACAGCCCCCCGTCCGGCGGGGGCGCGGGGGCATGGCCCCCGCCACAGCCCCCCGTCCGGCGGGGGCGCGGGGGCATGGCCCCCGCCAAATTCCCCCGTCCGGCGGGGGCGCGGGGGCATGGCCCCCGCCAAAGCCCCCCCTCCGGCGGGGGCGCGGGGGCATGGCCCCCGCCACAGCCCCCCCTCCGGCGGGGGCGCGGGGGCATGACCCCCGCCAAATTCCCCCGTCCGGCGGGGGCGCGGGGGCATGGCCCCCGCCACATCCCCCCGTCCGGCGGGGGCGCGGGGGCATGGCCCCCGCCAAAGCCCCCCCTCCGGCGGGGGCGCGGGGGAGGCTCCGCCTCCCCCGAACATGCTCTTTCGCGCTGTGTGTGGGCGGCTACGCCGCCCACACACAGCGCAAAGCAGCTACTTCTGCTCTACCGAACTGCGCTGGTAGCGATTGGTACGCTGATAACTCATCAAATTTCCATCCGCATCCAAGCGGAGTTGATACGTACCCAGCAGATCACAGCTATTGGGAATGCGCCGCATCTCAATCAGTTCGATCTCCACAATCCAGCCATCCTCCTCTTTGGTGCAGCGCGAGACGGTATCGACCGGCAGGCTGGTAATTTCACTGAGTTGTTCGCGGGCAAGACGGATTATGTCAATACTACGCATCATTTTAGCTCTCTTCAGGTACGCATACGCGCCCGCGCTTCGCGCAGGCGGTCAATGAGGGCATCTTCAGCGGCGGTGTAGGCTTCTTCGTCGATTTGACCCAGATCGAGCGCAAGCTCCAACTCCGCCAGTTGTTGGCGGATGCGCTCCGGGCTGTAGAGTTCATGTTCCGCTCGGTCGAGAACCTGATCTGCGACCCAGATAAAGCTATCGATGGGCACAGTAAGGGGGAAGGCAAGGAGACGTAAAAGACCCATAGTTTCCACCAGTGATGCGTGACGAGTGACGAGTGACGAGTGACGAGTGGCGAGTGGCGAGTGACGAGTGACG
>RSAS01000594.1 GCA_003934145.1 Candidatus Viridilinea halotolerans
TGGGGCGCGTGCAGCCGCTTGTGGTACGCAAAGAGCCTACCGCGCCCCACCTGCTAGGTCTCATGAGTCCTTGGCTGCCTCCCAAAACCTGCCTGGCATTGGGTGTGTCCATTTTGATGCAGTGCATAACTCATGAGCTCTTGGCTGCCCCCCGAAACCTGCCAGGTACGAGCCGTTGGACTCTTGGGGATGCCACTGGCGGCTGCACGGCGCGCACCTAGCAGGTCGTCATGATTACGCCCCTACGGGAGGGCGCGAACCACCAAGCCAAATTCACCGCTTGTTTTTCGTGTAATTTGGGCCTTCAATGGCGGTGCGTAGTTCGTCTTTGAAGGCTGGCAGGCGCTTGTGGGTGGTGAGCAGTTCTTGGTAGTAGGCTTCAAAATGGCTGGTGCGTTGCTGGATTTTGCGGATCGCCCAGATGATTTTGACGTCGTTTGCGGCCATGGCGTAGGTGTCGCGCTTGCGACCATCAATGCCCCGCATCACAAGGCGTTCGTAGAGGCGCACTGCGTTGTCGAAGATCGGCTGCGGGTTTAGGTTGTGGGCGTCCTGTTCCAACAGTTTCCCGTGTTCACGCATGAGGACAGGCGTTTCGTTTAGGGCTGTGCGCAATATTTCGTCAGGCTGTGCGCCGGCGGCGGCCAAACCCATGCGCAGCATGCCATCTGCGATGGTCTGAATCGGGTTGTTGTTGCCCCAAAGCGTTGCGAATTCAGGCCGTAGCCCCCAGGCCACCGCCCGATCGAACTCTCCCTCCAACAGGTGGGCATAGCCAAGGAGGGGCGCAAGGAGCGAGTTGCTGCTGCTGCCGTGCTGACGATCGGCAAACTGGGCCAGTACCCGCTGTTCGGCTGTGGCCGTGAGTTCTGGGTAGAGTTGCGGCCATGCGCCGGTGGATTGCGCGGCGGTGCGCAGGGCAAGATAGACGGGCAGACTTGGTTGGCGCTCAAACAGAGCTTGGAGGATGACCAGCGCTTCCGCTGGGCGATCTAGGTGCAGCAGCGCATTACCCCACGCCTCTTCAAGCGTGGCGCGGTATGCGCTCTGCGGCGGGAGTTTCGCCAAGCCGTCGTTGGCCCAAGCCAGCACCTGTGGCCAATCTGCCAACTCCTGGTAGGTGGCCACCAAGTCGGTGTAGGGCCAGCCCTGCTGTGGGCCCACCGCCCGACAAAGCGCCTCACGCTCGACAGGGCCATACCTGCGCTGCGCAAGTTCGCGCAGCAGGTCGGCCTCGTGGCGGAGCGAGAATGCCTGCTGCGCTTGGTTGCTGGGTTCGTGGCAGAGCTCAATGAGGTGCGCTTCAAGGCCCGCCATCCAATCCGGGTGGGCGGCCCACGCATCCAGCAGGGCGTAGCGGTGGTCGCCGTAGAAGCAGAGTTCCTCGGAGAGATCAAGTAACGTTCGGTCTTCGTCCTCGTCCTCGTACTCCTCTTCGTCCTCGTACTCCTCTTCGTCCTCGTACTCCTCTTCGTCCTCGTACTCCTCTTCGTTCTCGTCCTCTTCGTCCTCGTCCTCTTCGTCCTCCGCACCGGCTACGGGAATCAGTGCCGCAGGGTTGGGATCGAGCATCCCGAGGGCGGTGAAGAGTTGGCGTTTCATCACGGCAAGGTCGGTCTGGAGGGCATCGTGAGGATCGGGGTGGGTGAAGTGGTAGCCATCCGCGTTGAGGCGAAAGATATCGAACAGGGCGATATAGGCCTCCGCTGCACCGCGATAGTCAGCGGCGCGATAGAGGCTTGTGGCAGCAGCGAAGAGGCGATCCATCTCATCGATCCAACCGTCGTCGCCAAAGCCGCGATACTCGCCATAAGCGGGATCATAGCCCGCCCCCTCCTCAACATACACATCAGCAGCGATGGCCTCGTGCAACGTCCAGATTTGGTCAAGCAGCGCATGCGCTGCGACGCGATCAGGGGAACTAGGCGGTGCCGGGCGCGACTTTTGGCGCATCAGGCTGAGGAAATCGGCCAGATCATCCTCAGCACACTCGCTGAGAAAGTCCCAGACGAGGGCTTGCAACTCGTCGCGGTTGTAATACGCCAGGCGGGTGTTGATTTTGGCGCGTAGTTCGTCTGTTTTGTCCATGGGGGACACCCTTAGTTTATGGCTACGCTACCTGCTGCAATACGCTGCGCCAACCCACGAAAATCGCGGTAGCAGGCATGGACGGCAAGACCGTGGTTGCCCAGTGCGCCATCGGCTGGTTTGAGCAGGAACATTGGCTTGCGCGCCTCTTTGGCAATGTCCATCAGGCTGCGGTAGGGTTTGAGGAGGGCGAGGCAGAGGGGATCATCGGCGACGTCGGCGCTCATTGCCGGTGCCGCTTCAGGGCAGAGCGCTGCGCGATAGGCTGCGGGGATCGCTGCCAACCAACGATCAGCGGCGTGCAGCGGTTGGTCAAGACGCACGGCGTGGTGCATGACCACATAGCCAAGGGGTTGCAAGGGTGTTGCGGGCAGCAGAGCGGGTGAATGTGCAGCAGACCAGTGCTGCCAAACCGGTTGCCAGCGTTGCAGGGTGGCCCCTAGGTAGGGCAGAGCTTGCCACGCAGCGAGATTGGGTGCTAGCGGGAGGAGCAGCGCTTCGGCAACACTCAAGAGCACCCGATTGAGGATGCCGGTGTTGGAGCCCACGTCGAGCAAGATCAGTTGCGCTTCATGCTGGGCAGCCGCATCGTGCAGGAGTTGGCGCAGCGCTAATGCGAGGCGCAGCGCAGCGTCTTCCGCCGTGGGCGATTGTGCTGCGCCACTGGCCAATTGGCCCTCAATTTCCGCCCAAGCTACATCACCAACCAAGAGACCGAGATGCTCAGTGATCGAATGAATGGCTGGCTCGGCAAGCGGGGCGCGCTGCTGAAAGACTGGTGCAATGGCCCCCCACGTTGTTTGATGGCGCGCGGTTGTCAACCAGATCGCTTCCAGATCGTCTGGGTCAAGCAGCATGCTGCTGAGATGCGCTTGGGGATCAAGATCCACCGCAAGCACACGTACACCCAATTCAGCATACATCCATGCCAAATGGTAGAGGAGCGTGGTGCTGCCGATGCGACCATAGTGGGAAAAGAGCGCGATGGTCTTCATGGTGCAACCCTAAGCGTCACTTCAACAAAACCCGGTTCTACGCGAAACGCAAGGGGTGGATTGCCGTTTTTACGCAGGGCTTGTTGGGCAAGCAAAATCCCAGCACCAAAACGCTGCACATAGCCAAGAATGCGTAGCGCCTCGGCCAGATTGGGATTGCGGTAGTCGGTAATGCCGGGCTGACCAAAATTCTCCGGCGTCACCACCCCATACGCACCACCAGGGCTATTGATGACAATGCGATCATTAAACCAGTAGAGGCGCACCGGGGCATGACTCGTCTCATAGGTGCGGTGCAGTACCGCATTGCGAATGAGTTGCTGCAGCGCCACCAGTGGGTAGCTCTGGCTGCGTTGCTCGCGTGGTGCGCTGGTAAAGTCAACCTGAGTGCGATTATGGGCCATGCATTTCTCATCGGCCAAGCGCAAGAGTTGGTCAACTGTACCATCGATCAGTTCTTCATCAAGAATAGGATCAGCCAAGGTGGTGCCATCAATGCGGAGAAATTGCAGGTAGGCACCAGGCAAGAAATCGCGAACGCGGTGGGACAAGATGAGCATGCCCAACACCGTGGGCGTAGGATCGTCTGCTGCCACCACCATCTTGGTCGCGGCGAGGCGCTGTGCAACGCTGCGATCATTCGCCTCAGCGGCGCGCCGCCATCAACTGCACAAACTCCGCAAAGAGATAGTTGGCATCGTGAGGCCCCGGGCCCGCTTCGGGGTGGTACTGGACGCTGAAGCAGCCCAGTTCGGTGTTGCGCAACCCTTCGACCGTCTGGTCATTCAAGTTGATATGGGTGATCTCGGTGCCGGCGGGCAGACTATCGGGGTCAACGGCGAAGCCATGGTTCTGCGAGGTGATCTCGACGCGCCCGGTGGCAAGGTGGCGCACGGGATGGTTGGCTCCGTGGTGGCCGAAGGGCAGTTTGTAGGTACGTCCGCCCAGGGCAAGGCCCATGAGTTGGTTGCCCAGACAGATGCCAAAGACCGGCTTTTGGCCCAAGAGCAGGAAAAGATTCTCGAAGGCGTAGGTGGTCGCCGCCGGATCGCCCGGCCCATTGGAGTAGAAGATGCCATCGGGGTTGAGCGCGAGCGCCTCGTCGGCGGGGGTGGTACCAGGGACGACGGTGACGCGGCAGCCGTGATCGATCAGGCGGCGCAGGATGGTGCGCTTCAGGCCGAAGTCATAAGCGACGACGTGAAAGCGCGCCTCCGCCGGGGTGGGATCGGCCATAGGGGGGGTAAAGGGTGTAGAATTCTGCGTCCAACCATAGGGCTTCTTGCAGGTCACCACACGGGTGAGATCAAGCCCCTCCATAACGGGGGCTTGGCACACCTTCGCGAGGAGTTCTTCGCGGCTCGTGCCATTGGTGGCAATGATGCCGCGTAGCGCCCCGGCGGTACGAATGTGGCGCGTCAGCGCACGCGTATCCACATCGGTGATCGCCACAATGTTATAGTCGCGCAGCAGTTGGGCCAAACTGCCGCGCGCCCGCCATGAGCTATAATCGTCGCTGTAGGAGCGCACAATAAAACCCGCCACCTGCGGCTTGAACGACTCCGGGTCAAAATCGTTGACGCCAGTATTGCCGATGTGGGGCGCGGTCATCGTCACCAACTGCCCACAGTAGGAGGGATCGGTGAGAATCTCTTGGTAGCCGGTCATGCCAGTGTGGAAGACCACCTCACCAAGCGTTTCACCCGCCGCGCCAAACGAACGTCCCGGGAAGACCCGGCCATCTTCAAGCACAAGTAGGGCATCCATAAGGTAGTTTATGCCGTTTCAGGTTGGATGGTTTTTCAGATACTGTTTCTGGAACTTCAGGATTGGGTGGGGTTTTGCGGG
>RSAS01000434.1 GCA_003934145.1 Candidatus Viridilinea halotolerans
TCACAGGTCTGCTCTTCTGCACTGGAACGCCATCAGCAAAGACCTGTGAGGTCTGGTCTATGCTCTCCCTTATTTGAAAGGTATTGGGCCATGTACCCCAAGGGCCATATGGCAAAAACCGATAACCCCCTGAAACGTCTAGTCACCATAGCGGCCAAGGATGTCGCCGCGTGGCTGCTGAACAGCCCCGTGCGCGAGGTCACGACGCAAGCGAGCAACCTGCTCCTGCCAGCGCAGGCAGTGGATAGCGACCTCGTTCTCTTTGTGCTGCGAGAGGATGGCCGCAAGGTGATTCTGCACCTGGAATTCCAAGGGCCGGGGAGCAAGCGCCCAATGCCTCGGCGCATGCTCGAGTACCGCATTCGGCTCAACGCAACCTACCCAAACATGCCGGTCATCAGTGTGGTATGGTATGTAGGCAATACGGGGGCGGATGATACGGGCGAGCATCACGAGGTTGACGAGGATGGACATGTCGATCTTACCTGGCGCTACCGCGTGATTCACCTCTGGAACATGGACGGTGAGGCGCTCTTGGCGTTGAACCGCCCGGCACTCGCGGCGCTGATTGGCCAGACGCGGCTACGCGACCCAGAGCCCGCCTTGCGCCAGGCAGTGCAGCAGATCGTCACGGGAACGAGCGGCAGACTGCAAGAGTTGTTGTTGATCGAGTTGCTCACGCTCTGTACTGATGAGGAGGTTGCTGCGATGGCTGAACAGATTGTGCAATATGACAGCTGCGGGATGCCCGAATCGCCCATCATCCGGAAATGGCGGGAGGAGGGCCAGTTGACGTTATTGCTGCGCCAACTGGTACGTCGTTATGGCCCGCTAAGTACGGAGACGAGAGATCGGGTAGCATCCCTCACCACACCGCAGATGCTCGATCTCGCCGAGGCGCTGCTCGATTTCACCAGCCGTGATGATCTGGAGCAGTGGTTGGCGCAGCAAGGAGAACAAAAACAAGAGTTCTTGTCACCCTGAGCGCAGCGAAGGGTCTCTCGTCGTCACGCGAAGAGATGCTTCGC
>RSAS01000473.1 GCA_003934145.1 Candidatus Viridilinea halotolerans
CGTGATGCTTTTGGGTGTGACCAAAACCTGTAGGGCTGCGCCCCACACCCCGCCGGACGGGGGGAGGATGCGAGGGAACCAGGTTCCCTCGCGCACCCTTCCTACACCTTTTGTTGCGTGTTGGCGGCTGCGCCGCCAACACGCAACAAAAAATGGGGGCGGTAGGGTTGATGCAGCATCTACAAAGGAGGCTGGAATGCGACACAGCGGCCTGTTTTTCTTCATGCTCTTGTGCTCCCTGGCATTGCTGATCATGCCCGCGCCGACGCCGGTGGTGGCACAGGGCGACCAGGGGCGCATCGTTTTCGCTTCCGATCGTGACGGCAACAACGAAATTTATGTCATGAATGCCGATGGCTCAGGGGTCACACGGCTCACCAACCATCCGGCCAACGAGGGTGACCCGGCCTGGTCGCCCGATAACTCACGCATCGTCTTCACTTCGAACCGGGACGGGAACAGTGAAATCTATGTGATGAATGCCGACGGTTCGAACGTCATCAACCTGAGCAATCATCCGGCAAGCGATGTGCAGCCGGCCTGGTCGCCCGATGGTCGGATTGCATTTACCTCCGATCGCGATGGCAACTATGAGGTCTATGTAATGAACGCCGACGGTTCAGGCGTTATCAATGTCAGCAACCACTCAGCACTGGACGGAACGCCTGGCTGGTCGCCTGATGGGACACGCATTGCCTTTACCTCTGGGCGCGGGAACGGGAGGGGCATCTATACCATGAATGCCGATGGCACCGGCATCACCAGAGTGAGTGAAGATAACGCATTGCATGGGGAAGCCTCACCAGACTGGTCGCCTGATGGGGCAAGATTGGTTTTCCAGACCTCGCGGGGGCAGCTATTTGGCATGGGGTACAGCATCGGTTTGATGAATGTGGACGGTTCCGGCCTGGCGGGTGTTTATACAAACCAGGGCGAGAATATGTTCCCATCCTGGTCGCCTGATGGAACCCGCATTGCGTTTGCCCGCTCACGGGCGCGAGTTCGCGAGTACCCTGACATCTACGTCATCAACGCTGACGGTTCTGGTGCAGTAAACCTGACCAATAACCCGTCGGTCACGGATACGCAACCTGATTGGTCAAACCCTGCCACCCCGCTCCCGCCCCCGCCGCCCCCTTCCGCCAATGCGCGCTGCTTTCCCGAGACCGGCTACTGCATTGACGGGCGCATCCGCGAGTTTTGGGAGCAGAATGGTGGCTTACCGGTGTTTGGCCTGCCGATCGGCCCCCAGCAGGGCATGACGATCGAGGGCCAGGCGGTGCAGGCGCAGTGGTTCGAGCGCAACCGGCTCGAACTCCACCAGCAGAACGTCCGCCCCTACGATGTGCTGATTGGCCGTTTGGGCGCGGATCGGCTGGCGCAGCAAGGCTACGCTTGGCAAGCAGTCCCCGCCGAAGCGGCACAGGAGGGTTGCCGCTTCTTCGCCGAGACCGGGCGCAACGTCTGTGGCGACATTTTGGCCGCTTGGCGCGCCAACGGCCTGGAGCTGGATGGGCGGCGCGGCTTCAACGAGAACGAGAACCTGGCGCTCTTTGGCCTGCCCCTGACCGGGCTGATCACCGAGCAACTGAGCGACGGGCGTGAGTACCAGGTGCAGTACTTCGAGCGGGCGCGCTTCGAGTTGCACCCCGAGAATGCACCACCCTTCAACGTGCTACTGGGCCTGTTGGGGCGCGAGGTGCGCGGGACACGCTAGACGGCCATAAGGCAATACCTTTCAAATAACAGGGTTTTTTTGACGCAAAGGCGCAAGGGCGCAACGTTTTCGGTGTAGGTATGCCAAATCTTAGCGGCTTTGCGCCTTTGCGTGAGCTTATTTGAAACGTATTGGGCCATAAGGCCCGACGAGCGTGCTTCGTAGTAGGGGCTTTAGCCCCCTAAGCAGCCCTTGGACGGCGCTAACGCGCCTACTACAAGCGGGTTTTGGGGCATCCCCAAGCGTAAGTTAATGCGCATGGGCCATGCCCCCGCAAAACCCCAGCGCGGCAGCGGCAAACTGTAAATGTGGTTACGAACCATATCCTAAGGATTACATCATGCACGCAAAGTATCAGACAAATTCAACACATCATTTACATCGAATTGGTCTGTCTATAGTATTTATCGTGTTGGCGCTGCTCGCAGGAACAGTACTGCTGGTGATCAGTAGCGGGTTGTCTCTTGCTCGGAACAGAGAACCTACTACGCTTGTGTCAGTTGCTTCGGATGGCACCCAGGGCGTTGGCGGTACAGGACCACTTTACTATGGGCTGGGTATCTCGGCGGATGGGCGCTATGCAGCCTTTGATTCTCGGTCCCGCTATCTGGTGCCCGGGGATACGAACGGCGTAGAAGATGTTTTTGTGCATGACTTGCACACGGGTGAAACAACCCGTGTCTCAGTTGCTTCAGATGGTACCCAGGGTAATGATATCTCTTGGGCTGCTGACATCTCAGCGGATGGGCGCTATGTGGTCTTTCATTCGTTTGCCGACAATCTGGTGCCCGGAGTTCGCTGTGGTGTATTCGTACACGACCGCGAGACAAGCGAGACAACCTGTGTATCAGTCGCGTCGGATGGCACCCCGGGCAACGGCTCATCTCCAAGCATCTCGGCAGATGGGCGCTATGTGGTCTTTGATTCGTCTTCTGAGCTAGTGCCTGGATGCGGTGGAGGCATAAACAACGGCATATTCATACACGACCGCGAGACAAGAGAGACAACCTGTGTATCAGTCGCGTCGGATGGTACCCCGGGCGACGGCTTATTTTCACCTGCCCTTGTTTCTAGCATCTCGGCAGATGGGCGCTATGTGGTTTTTGAGACGTCGGCCAGTAATCTGGTGCCTGGCGACACAAACAATGCAACCGATATCTTCGTGCATGATCGCGAGCAGGGTACAACGACGCGCATCTATACGGCACCCGATGACTCCACGCGATACCTTCTTTCTTCAACCATCTCAGGGAATGGTCGTTACATAGCCTATACGGTGGATAGCGTCTTTGTGTACGATCAGCAAACCGGCGCAACGACACTGGAGTCAGTGGCGACTGATGGCACACCAGCTAGGGGTAGTGCTTCGAGTCTGTCAGCGGATGGACGCTATGTGGCCTTTTATTCGTCGAGCTCTACTATAGTGCCTGGGTATCCTGGAGGTGTGTTTGTGCGTGATCGCGAGCTCGGTGAGACGATATTGGTTTCATCTGCCCCGGATGGCACTAAAGCCAATGGCAGCACCTGGGGGGCGCGCATCTCAGCAGATGGGGCATCTGTACTCTTTTACTCCAATGCCAGTAATCTGGTGGCTGGCGACACGAATGGCGAAGCTGATGCATTCGTGGCAGATGTGGCTGCGCATCGTGCGAGGGTCACGCCCACGCCGGTCGATCAGGCACGCGGCAGCATTGCCGGTACGGTGACAAATCTGGATGGCGCCGGACTAAGCGGCATCCAGGTGCAGACCTACCGCCAGTTTGGCAGTATTCCCTGGTCGGCTATGGCGGCGACGACAACCGCCGCCGATGGTAGTTACCGTCTGGAAAATTTGCTGGCGGGCAGCTATCGCGTGCAGTTCCGCGATCCGCAGGGCCGGTACCGGCCCGAATATTACGCGGATGCCAGCACCCTGCACACCGCAGACACCCTGACCGTTGAAGGTAATCAGGCAACTTCCGCCATCAATGCCAGCCTCGACCTGGCTGCCCCACCGCTGGCACAGGTGGCTACCACCCGCGGCAGCGTTATCAGTGACCCCAACGACGGCACGGTGACGGTCGCCTTCACGCGCAGCCGCCGCGACGATACCACCATCAGCACCAGCGTCGGCTGCCCGGCGGGGACGCAGCCGTCTGGCGTAACCCTGTGGGTAGGTGAGCGATCCTACTCGATGAGCGAGCATCCGGCGGGCAGCGGCGTCTATCAGGCCACCCTGCCTGAAAACGAAATTACCTCGGGGTTGTTGATTGTCCGTTGGGACTGCAATGGCAACGCGCAGGAGCAAACCATCGGGCGGATCGTCCTCTACGATCCGAGCGGGGTAATCAGTGATGCCCAGACAGGCCAGCCGGTTGTGGGGGCAATTGTCACCCTGCACCGAGTTTCCGGCGCATTGCCGGATACCAGCAGCGAGCAGCGGGACTGCCGCACCATCACAACGCGGCAGGGCGATTCCTGGGCAGGCGAACCGGCAGCGACACCCGGCCTGGGGCTGGCGGTGAACCCGGAGTTGGCCGCGATCAACGGCACGGCTGAAATCAGCCCCACGCTTAATCCGCAGCGCACCAACGACGAAGGGCGATATGGCTGGGATGTAGCCGAGGGCTGCTGGTATATCACCGTTGAGGCGGAAGGCTATGAGACAACCTACAGCCCGGTTGTTGGTGTCCCCGACCCCGTAACCGACTTGGATCTGCGCGTAACTCCTTCAGATCGTAGAGTCTACCTACCGCTGGTGCGGCGCTAAGTGGGGGGAGATTCTCGCGGGCCATGCCCCTTCGCCGAGGCTCAGGGCAAGCTCGCCTCCCCGCCGACGGCGGGAGGCTGCGCCTCCCCAAGGGTGCGCGAGGAAACCTGGTTCCCTCGCGCACCCTTGGGGGAGGCGGGGTTTGGGGCTTCGCCCCCAGAGCGGGTTGTAGGGCTGCCGCCCTACAACCCAATGCGTATATGCCCCATCCCCTACTTCGCGCCGTAGCGCAAACGAGCAAGGATTCCCATGAACGATGCACCCGACCCGCCCCTCACCCAAGCCGAACAACTCCGGCAGGCGTTTGATGCCAGAATTGGCCACCTATGGGATAGCGAGTGGTCGCGCCGCTCGGAAGGCGACGGCTTTCGCTGGTTTCGCCACGCCTGGCGCGATACCTACCGGATCCTGCGCGACCATCCGCCGCTGGCCGACGAGACGTTGGCTGCGTATGCCGAGC
>RSAS01000812.1 GCA_003934145.1 Candidatus Viridilinea halotolerans
GGTGCCCTGCACCCCTTTGGACGGGGGGAGGATGCGAGGGAACCAAGTTCCCCCGCGCACCCTACCTACACATTTTGGTCACACCCAAAAGATTTGGTACCCCCAGCGGGATTCGAACCCGCGATCTTCACCTTGAAAGGGTGACGTCCTAGGCCACTAGACTATGGGGGCGCTCAACGTGGGGGATTATAGCAGACCTTGAGGATTTGTTCAAATTTTTGGGTGCGACCAAAAGTTGGTGGTGCAATTGACTGAAGCGGTTGGACGTTGCGAGCCAGTTCGCAGTGCGCTACCAATTCTGAGCAGGTCGGCTTGGGTGCGCGCTGGCAGGGTGTCGTCGGTTCGTTCCACCAGCGACGATCGTTCGGCGTGACTCAGGGTGGCAACTTTCTCATCGCTTCCCGCGCAGCCAGACCCACAGTGCGCGTACTTGGCGATCAAAGCCGAGCAGCAGCATGCCAACGATCATTATGGGTATGGCGGGCCAGAGCATGGCTGAGAGGGCGCTGTCGTAGTGGAAATCGGGCAGATTGGCAACCATCCAGAGGCAGAAGGCGCCCACGTAGCCCCTTACGCCGGCACGAATGCCCACAAGCAGGGCCAGGGTGATTAGGGCCAGCGGCAGGCCCGCCGCTTGGCGTGGAATGAATCCCAGCATCAGCGGCAGGGCCAGCGCTACGACGCCGGATACTGCCAAGAGTACCGCAATGCGTCGCCGCCAGCCGGTCGGCGGCACAAAAGGCTCGTTCAGGGGCGTCGGGGCGGGGGGCGTCAGATTTTCAAGATCTTCAGGAAAAGGGTAGCGCCCATCGCTACCCAGTGTCGCCAGGGCCAACTCTTGCTGTTGCGCCCGCGCCAGCAGAGCCGCCAGCGCGGGGGCGGGGAGGTGAGGAGGCGAAGAGGCGGAGAGACGTGGAAGCGCCGAGGGAATGCTGAGTAGTGCGAGATCATCATCAGCGAGATTGTCAGGCAGCGGCACTTGATCGTGAGTATGGGCCACGCAGAGCAGATCGAGAACCCGTTGGCCACGCTGCTCATCTACCAGCAACGCATCACGCAGGGACATCTGCCCCAGGGCGCGCTGCACCCAATCGCTCAAGTAGCAATCCAAGGCGTGTCGTTGCGCATGGGTAAGCTGGCCCGATAACGCCCCCGTACGAAGCATCTCACGTAAGCCGAGGGGCGTTGCGGTGCGCAGCAGTGCGTAGATCGCACGGCGATCATAGGCGACGAGGGTGCGTGTGGTGGGGAGAGGATGCGCGGATTTCATAGGCAAAGTCTATGCTCAGTTAGCTACGGATAGGTTATTGGGGTGCCTTGAATGGCCCTCACTCCCCTACCCCCTCTCCCACGTTGTGGGAGAGGGGGCGAAGATGTTGGAATTTTTGGTGTTCCAATGCGGTTCTTACGAAGCAGCAGTGTCGTTTTAATGGGAAGTCGGCTATCGGCTGTTGGCTACCCCTGCCATGCTTTCAGCAGTGCAGTGAGATCGGGCATGATCATCTGTGGAATGATTGGCCCCGCCTCGGCTTCACTGCGCCCACTCACGCCAGTCAGCACCAGCACAGAGGGCATGCCCGCCGCCAGCGCCCCGCCAATATCGGTATCGAGTCGGTCGCCAATGACAAGCGTATGTTCTGGTGTTGCGCCCAATAACTCGGCGGCAATGAGGAACATGGTCGGCGCGGGCTTACCAATCACCACTGGGCGTACATCGCTTGCTGCCACTAAAGCCGCCGTCACTGCCCCCGAACCAGGAATCAGCCCTTCTTCGGCGGGGAAGGTCTTATCGGGGTTGGTCGCAATAAACACTGCGCCGCCACGAATGAAGAGCGTCGCTTTACGCAATGTTTCGTAGGTAAGCTGAAAATCAGCCCCCTGCACCACCAACTCGGGCAGTACATCATCGGCCACAAAATAGCCATCGGCAAAGAGCGCTTCGCGCAGGCCATCCATACCCACCACAAAGACACGCGTGCCCTGCGGATAGTGTCGCCGCAAATAGTGGCCCGTCACCAGCGCCGAGGTAATTACCCGCGTGGCGCTCATCTGAATGCCCATGGCCGCCAATTTCGCTTCGTACTGCTGGGGGGTTAGTGCGGCATTGTTGGTGACACAGGCATAGGCGATGCCACTGGTATCCAGAAAATGGAGCAACTCGGTGACGCCCTCAAGCACCTGCTGGCCACGGTAGAGGACACCGTCCATATCGAAGAGAACGGCTTGGATTGTTTTGAGCATGGTTGAGACCTTACGGTGGGGGTTTGGGGGCGGCTATGCCGCCCTCAAATATCCTTTTTCATTTGGTTTTGGTGGCTTCGCCGCCAAAACGAAATGGGTGTGACCAACATCTGTGGGGCAGCGCCCCCACACCCCGCCGGGCGGTGGGAGGATGCGCGGGAACCAGGTTCCCGCGCGCACCCTCAGCGGCTTCGCCGCCAAAACGAAATGGGTGTGACCAACATCTGTGGGGCAGCGCCCCTACACCCCGCCGGGCGGTGGGAGGATGCGCGGGAACCAGGTTCCCGCGCGCACCTTACATCCGCTCTGGGGCACGGATGCCCAAGAGGGCCAAGCCCCGCCGCAACGCGCTGGCCGTTGCGGCCACGAGGCGCAGGCGTGCGCCACGTAGTGCGGGAGTTTCTGCCCTCAGAACGGGACACTGCTCGAAGAAGACGCCAAATTCGCGGGCGGTGGCGTAGCACCAGTCGGCGATGACGAAGGGGGCGTGGCGCGCCGCTGCTTCGCGTAGCGCTTCGGGCAGCCGCGCCAGATGTTTGAGCAGCCGCGTCTCGGCAGGATGGGTGAGCAGAGTCAGTGCGTCGCCCACACCGCCGCCGCCATCCTCGTTGGCACGTCGTAGGATCGAAACGCAGCGGGCATGCGAATATTGCAAATAGGTTGCGCTATTGCCCTCCGTCGCCAGCATACGCTCCCAATCGAGCGTAATGTTGCGCTTGGGGTCTTGGTAGAGATCGTTGTAAACGACGGCGCCCACGCCGACCGCTTCGGCCACGGCCAACTTTTCGGCCTCGGGCAATTCAGGGCTCTTCTGCTCGACTACCGCGAGTGCTCGCGCTACCGCATCGTCGAGTAGTGCTTCGAGGTAGACCATATTGCCCCGGCGGGTGGAGAGGGGCATGCCCTTGGCATCAAAGATGGTGCCAAAGGCGACGTGGGTCAAGGTCACGCCTGCGCCGTAGCCCATTGCTTCGACTAGCGCAAAGAGTTGGCGCAGATGGAGCGTCTGCGGCTCGCCTACGACATAGATCAGCGCACGCGGCGCGAACTCGCGCAGGCGAAAGACGATTGTGGCTACATCGCGGGTCATGTAGAGCGTGCCACCATCGCTGCGTTGCAGCAGGAAGGTGGGCAATTTTTGCAAATTCTCCACCACCACGGCGCCGCCTTCATCGCGGAAGGCCACGCCAGCGGCTTGTGCCTGCGCGATCACATCAGCCAGCATCGGCTCGTAGAAACTTTCGCCATAGGCATGGTCAATCTTGACGCTAAGGCGATCATAGTTGCGCTGCGCGGCGGTCATGGTGAGGTCAACACACCACTGCCAGAGCGCCCGTGCATCAGCGTCGCCCTGTTCGAGGCGCAACGACCAATGGCGGGCGTGCTCATCAAGCGCCGGGTCGTCCTTGGCGGCTGCGGCATAACGAGCGTATTGCGCCTCCAAGTCGGCCAGCGCGACTTCGCCCTCGGTGGTTGGTTTACCTTCGCGCTCAATCGCCGCGAGCACAACGCCAAACTGTTTGCCCCAATCGCCGAGGTGGTTATCGCCGATCACACGATAGCCCAAGGCGCGGTAGATATTGACCAACGCCTGACCAATGATAGTTGAGCGAATATGGCCAACGTGCATGCGTTTAGCAATATTAGGGGCGGAATAGTCCACCACCACCGTCTGGTCAGCCCCGAGCGTCTGGGCGCCATAGGCATCGCCTTGGGCCTGAATAGTTGCCAGGACGTGTTGGGCGAGGCGTTCCGGATTGAGGCTAAAATTGAGAAAGGGCCCGGTTGCCTCCACGCTACCCACGAGGCCAGTGGCGGGCAACTGGATTGACGCGGCCAACTCAGCCGCCAATTGGGGCGGCGACACGCCCAAGGCCTTAGCCGCCTTAAACATAGGCAAAGCCAAATCCGCCGGAATATTGGCCTTGGGGGTCGTCAATTCAATCACATCGAGCGGCACGCGGCCCGTCGCCGCAATCGCCGCCGTCACTTCTGCGGTAAACCGCTCTAATGCATAGTCCATACCGGGTCGCTCCGCGTTCAGGGTTGCAAGCTGTGCAACATTCCTGGGTATCATACCATACGGTAAAGGTGGCGGGGCCAAGCCCCAATGCCTTTCCCATGTCGATTGCAAAATCTTCCTGATCGTCCGCAGATTACGCAGATTATTGCTTCCTCATCTGCGTAATCTGCATAATCTGCGGACACTACCTGAGCCTATTGGGGCTTTGCAACCGCCATGATGCCTTTCTGATAAGACGAGCTTTTTGACGCAAAGGCGCAAGGGCGCAACGTTTTCAGGCAATAGCGTAAAACTCACCCTGTTGCTCACAAAACGATTGTCATGCTGAGCGCAGCGAAGCATCTCTTTTCGACCGACGAGAGACCCTTCGCTGCGCTTCGCTCGAGGGCTTCGGCGCACTCCTGAGAAACAAACGTCTCCGTCATGCTGAGCGCAGCGAAGCATCTCTTTTCGACTGACGAGAGACCCTTCGCTGCGCTCAGGGTGACAGAACCATTGTTTCTCACCGGCCACTGGCCCGCAGGCCATTTAGTACTCAGGGTGACAAGGCGATGCGATCCCACAGGGTGACTTTTGCGGTATTGCGTTTTCGGCATTAGACATCGTACCGTTCGCTTATTTTTTTGATGGTTCGCAGAAATGGGGCAAAAGCCGCTGG
>RSAS01000336.1 GCA_003934145.1 Candidatus Viridilinea halotolerans
GCCCCCGCGCCCCCGTCGCACGGGGGGATTCTGCGAGGGCCAGGCCCCCGCGCCCCCGTCGCACGGGGGGATGCCCCAAAACCCGCTGGTAGTAGGCGCTTTAGCGCCGTTCAAGGGCTGCTTACGGGGCTAAAGCCCCTACTACGAACCTCAGAACATTGACTCTAGGAGCCATGGGTAGATGATTGGGATGCCATGGACGGCCCTCACCCCCGGCCCCTCCCCACGTTGTGGAAGAGGGGCGAAGGCACCGCAGTTTTTTGGCAGTAGCGCAAAAGTAACGCTGTCACGCGGTTCCTGTCACCCTGAGTACGAAATGGCCTGCGGGCCAGTGGCCGGTGAGAAACAATGGTTCTGTCACCCTGAGCGCAGCGAAGGGTCTCTCGTCAGTCGAAAAGAGATGCTTCGCTGCGCTCAGCATGACGGAGGCTTTTGTTTCTCAGGAGCGCAGCGAAGGGTCTCTTGTCGGTGAGGAGAGATGCTTCGCTACGCTCAGCATGACGGAGGCTTTTGTTTCTCAGGAGCGCAGCGAAGGGTCTCTCGTCGTTCGAAAAGAGATGCTTCGCTGCGCTCAGCATGACAAAAGCCACAGCGTTCCTATGCGTTCTTCTGTTCCTCTGCTCCTCTGCTCTTCTGTTCCTCTGCTCTTCTGTTCCTCTGCTCCTCTGCTCTTCTGTTCCTCTGTTCCTCTGTTCTTCTGTTCTTCTGTTCCTCTGCTCTTCTGCTCTTCTGTTCTTCTGCTCTTCACACCTTCCAGCGTGTTCCTTGCGCACCATCCTCCAGGGTCACCCCCAATTCGGTCAGACGGTCGCGGATCTGGTCGGCGAGGGCGAATTGTTTAACTTTGCGCAGTTCATTGCGCGTGCTGATGAGCAATTCGACAAAGGGGCCGATGGCTTGGTTGCCACGGGGTTGCTGTGGCGCGAGGCGCAACCCTAAGACGCCCGCGAGTTCGCGGAGGCGCTGTTGCGCTGCGGCGAACCCTTCGCCACCCACGCCAGCATCACGGGCGCTGTTGATGGCGCGCACCAGATCGAAGAGGACGGCTAACGCCCCGGCGCTGTTGAAGTCGTTGTCCATCGCCGTAGTAAAGCCCTCTTGGGCGGTCGCCACCGCTTGGGCCAAACGCTCCACCTCGGGGCCAAGCGTAGTCGTGCCTGTTGCCGGTTCCAGCGCCGTGCGCAGCCGTTCCAATTTGCGCAGATTATCGGCGGCCACGTCGCTGTTGTAGGTGAGCGGGCTGCGGTAGGAGCTACTCAGCACAATCAGGCGGAAGACATCGCCGTCGTACTGCTCTAGGAACTTGGCAATCGTCACCATATTGCCCAGCGACTTCGACATCTTTTCGACCTGGCGCGTCGCCGGGTTGACCAGTTGCAGCATGCCGTTATGCACCCAAAAACGGGCGAAGGGTTGGCCGGTGAGGCTCTCGCTCTGGGCGATCTCATTTTCGTGATGGGGAAAGATGAGATCATTGCCGCCGCCGTGGATGTCAATCTGCTGACCAAGGTGCTTGACACACATTGCCGAGCACTCGATATGCCAGCCTGGTCGCCCCGGCCCCCAGGGGCTCTCCCAGGCGGGCTCGTCGGGACGGGCCGCCTTCCAGAGCGCAAAATCGGCGGGCGATTCCTTGCGCGGATCGACCTCAAAGCGCGTACCGGCCAGCATCTCATCGAGCGAGCGGCCCGAGAGTTTGCCATAGTCTTCGTCGTGGTGAACACGGAAGTAGACATCGCCCGCAGCGGCGTAGGCGTAGCCGCGCTCCACCAGCCCCTGCACAAAATCGCGGATCTCCGGAATCGTCTGGGTTACGCGGGGATAGGCCGTCGCCGGCAGCACATTCAGCGCCGCGAGTTGGCCCAAAAATTCATCGGCGAGTTGGGACGAAAGTTGCAACGGATCGGCCCCGACCGCATTGGCCCGTTCGATCACCTTGTCGTCCACATCGGTAAAATTGACGATGTGCTGCACACGGTAGCCGCGATATTCGAGGTAGCGCCGCAGCACATCAAAAACCACCGCCGACATCGCGTGGCCGATATGGGCCTCATCGTAGGGCGTCACCCCACAGACATACATACGCACCACCCCTGGCTCGATGGTGGTGAGCGGCTCGAGCTTGCGGCTGAGCGTATTGTAGATTTGCATTGTCATTGCTTGCGCTGGGGTGGGGTTTGCGGGGAGGGCCTAGCCCTCCCCGCAAACCCCACCCTACTAGACTCAAATACCTAACCCTGCCTGATACTCCTCATCACCCGTCTCTTTGCAGTAGATGTCCAGCAGATCATCCTCAAGTACACTCCAGAGGCTTGGGGGCAGCGCATCGTAGGCGAGATGGTGTTCGGCGTGCCGGGTATGCGTCACCTCTTCGAGGTCACTCATGCGCAACTCAAGCTCCATAATTTTGGCATGCAGCCCGCGCAACATCGCCCCCTCAGGGTCGGGCAGACTGTCGCCGCGCCGACTGCGGCCCGTCGCCGGGTCGCGGGTGGCAACGATACGCGCCGGCACCCCCACGGCGGTCGCGTGAGGGGGAACATCCTTCACCACCACAGCCCCACCGCCGATGCGGGCGCCGGTGTGCAGCGTGATTGCGCCCAACACCAGTGCGCCCACACCCACCACCACATGATCTTCGAGGGTGGGGTGGCGCTTGCCCTGTTGCTTCCCGGTACCGCCGAGCGTCACCCCTTGGTAGAGCATCACCCAATCGCCAATAACGGTGGTCTCACCAACAACGACCCCCATGCCGTGGTCAATAAAAAAGCCCCGGCCAATACGCGCACCAGGGTGAATCTCGATCCCCGTGAGGAAACGGGAGTATTGGGAGACCAAGCGCGGCAGGAAGGGGATCCGTCGCCGCCAGAGGGCGTGGGCGGCACGGTGCAGAACAATCGCGTGGAGGCCAGGGTAGAGCAACACCTCAGCGAGATTACGGGCCGCCGGATCGTTACGAAAAATGGCGCGCACATCATCGCGCAGCACGCGCAGAGCATGAGAAAGAGTCATAGATATATCCTCCCAAAAGATATAACACAGCTAGGGGTGCCGCACCATGCGACACCCCTAGCTACAGATGCACCAATTCAGGGAGGAGGGAAACAAACGTTTAGACTCACGCTTCAGACGTTGCGGTTGCGGTACTTGGCGCACTTGGCGCACTTGGCGCACTCGCCTCACTCTTCGTAGTATCCGCACTGGTACTCGTGCTGTTCGCCGCATCGGGGGCTGCCGCATCCTTCTTTGCCGCGTCGGCTGCAACCGTGCTGCTACCCGTGCCACGGCTGTCGTTGATGTACCAGCCCGAGCCTTTGAAGACAATACCGGCCGGCTGGATAACCCGGCGAACCCTACCGGACTCGCCGCAGTGGCAGACCGTTAGGGGATCGTCCTTGAAACTCTGGAACTGCTCAAATTGTTTGCCGCAACCATCACAAGCATAGACGTAGGTTGGCATACCGTGTACGACCTCCGCACATTTACTGGTTGGCCCAAACGTAGGGCCGCACTACAGCGGGGCCGTTGCCCCGCCTGTCGTTCTCATTGTACCTGAAATGGCGTCCTGATGCAATTAGAAGTGTGTTAGCGTTTGGTAAGACCCGAAATCTCGCTATAATGTTCATAGACCCTTGCCGAGCTTACATGGACGAACTTTCATGATCCTGACAGCGTTACCCGCTTGGTTGCTTGCCGATGTAGACCATGTTGCGCAGTTGTTACACGAGCGCATGCACGCACGAGCGGCGGTGATTCGTGTGGCGTGTCCCGATCTCTTTGCGGAGGGGCACCGACTGAACTATGCGGCGCTCGTATTATTGGCGGCGCAGACTGGGCAATACCAGCGTGATCGGGTGCAACATGCGGCGGCAGCGGCGGAGTTGATCGCTGCGGCAACGCAGACGCATGACGGCCTAGTAGATCGCGTAGAGCGACGGCGAAGCCAGCGGCGTGATGAGGCGTGGGCGCATCCGGTTGAGTTGATGGTGGGTGACTATCTTTTTGCTTTGGCTGCCGGTGAGATGGCGCTGAGCCCGGATGCACGGGTGATCAGTCTGTATGCGCAGGCGGTGACGCGCATCACGGAGAGTACACTGATGGCTGCGGTGGCGTTACAGCCGTTGGAGCAGGCGCAACGGCTGCACCTGGCATGGCTTGGTGATCGGCATGGGGCGCTCTATGGGGCGGCGTGCCGTGCGGGAGGGGTGTGCGCTGGTGTAACCCCGGCGCAAGTTGAGGCACTAGGGGTTTTTGGTGAACATCTGGGAGTGGCTTGGCATGTGCGAAAAGAGGTGGACACGTTTGCAGCGCAAGATTCTGAAACGTTGCCGCTGGAAATGCTGAGTCTGCCGGTGATCTTTGCGGCCCACTATGGCGATGGCGAACGGGTGGCGGCGGCACTTGAGGCTGCGCATCTGCGTGAACAACAGGCATGGTTGCGCCGTGAGGTTGAACAATATGGCCTAGCACCAGCGCGCAATGAGTTGCAGCGCGTGCTGAGCCAAGCGCAACAGGCCCTTGAGGGGCTACCGGCGGGGCCAGGACGTGAGGCGTTGGCGTGGTTGGTGGGGGAGGCGTGAGGCGGGGCTGTGGGACGCGGGAACGCAGGGTTCATGGGCGGACAGAAGACGGGTGCGTTGCCGCGCAAGAACCGCAAGGCAACGCCAAGAATCTCGACACCTTCCCCCCTCTCCCGCCACGCGGGAGAGGGGGCAGGGGGTGAGGGCCATCTGGGGCATCCCAATCACCTCTTCGTAGCTGGCGGGGCAAATGTTTTGTCCGCCGTTAAACCCGCTTGCGGGAGAGGCGATGCCCGGTCGAAAAGAGATGCTTCGCTGCGCTCCTGAGAAACAAACGCCTCCCGTCATGCTGAGCGCAGCGAAGCATCTCTTTGCGTAACGACGAGAGACCCTTCG
>RSAS01000008.1 GCA_003934145.1 Candidatus Viridilinea halotolerans
TCCAAGCCGTCCTTCAAGATGTAGGCGGCCTGCTCTTCGTTCAGACCGAGTTGCTGGAGCAATTCGGCGTCGGTGAGGTAGGAGAACGCCTCCTCCTTAATGGCTTTGACGGGGATAGCGGACTCGCGCTGGCCGCGCACAGGTATTCCGATAAGATTTAGTTGTTGGGACATCAGGGGCCTCCATGAGTGGCTCGCGCCCGCTGATGCCCCCCTGGGCACCAGCGGGCTGGTGCGGGTTCCAGGGGTCAGGGGTCAGGGGTCAGGGGTTAGGGGTCAGGAGTCGGGTGTCGGGTATGTCATGGTTTAGGGGTCGGGGTTCAGCGTTACGCAATTGAGCAAAAGTTACGCTGTGAGATCGCGCCGCATTGTCACCCTGAGTACCAAGTATCCTGCGAGCCAGTGGCCTGTGAGAAACGGAGTGAGCGCACCGCACCCCTCCGCTGGCTTCGACAAGCTCAGCCAGCGGAGGGGTGCGGTGCGGCGGCGCGGGGCTTCGACAAGCTGGCTTCGGCAAGCTCAGCCACCGCGCCACCGCGCCGCCGCCCCGTTTGTTTCTCAGGAGCAGAGCCGAAGGCGCAGCGAAGCATCTCTTTTGGTGAGCAAAAGAGATGCTTCGCTGCGCTCAGCATGACGACGGACACAGCGTTCCTTCTCGGGCATCCCAAGAGCCTATCCGTGGCTTCGGGAGTGAATGGTTTGTCTGCCCATTGAATGGGTGGGACTAAGGGGTGAGGGCCAAGCGGCGTATCACCTTCAAGCGTTCATTCGGCTTGCGCTGCACGCGGCAGCGTGTGGGCGGTAGACGACGACGGCGTAACTCAATCCACCCGGCGTTGAGCTTGGCTCGCTCGCGGCACTGTCGTCGTTCACGGCGGGTGGCGGGGTGGGTACGGGTGTGTGGGTGTTGCATGGGTTGTTTTGTGAACATGGCGCGGCATGCGCCCCATAAGCGGACGCAGGTCGCGCATGAGATTAGAAGAGCGCGAGTTGGGGGGAGGCATCCCCTTCAGAGGGGACGGCAA
>RSAS01000422.1 GCA_003934145.1 Candidatus Viridilinea halotolerans
TCCCGTCTCACGGATCACGCATCCCGTCTCACGGATCACGCATCCCGTCTCACGGCTCAACAATCAACGTCCCCACCATGCCCCCCTCGTAGTGGCCGGGGAAGGTGCAGATGAAGGTGTAGGTACCGGGGCCGGGCGGCTCAAAGGTAAAGGTAATCGATTCGCCCATATCGAGCATCGGGGTTACCGCCAGCACCCCCGGGGTATCAGGCGGCGGCACCGCAGCCTCAGGCAGGCGCAGCGTCCGCGACTGATCGGCAGCAGCTTGATTGATCGCAGCAATCATCTCTTCATCGCCCGCCTCAACCAACACCCAATTGTGCTGCACCGCCATCGCATCATTGTTAAACGTGAGCGTCACCGGGCCATCCGGCACCGTCAGCGTATCCTGATCAAAGACGAGGTCGATCAGATCGGTACCAAGCGTAATCGCCGTCCCGGTGCCGGTGGTAATCGCCGGGCCATAAGGTTCAGAGGGTACACCAGCGGGGGCCGCAGGAGCAGCGGGAGCTTCAGCAGATGCGGCGGTCGGCTCAGGGGCGGCGGTCGGCTCAGCGGGCGCTGCGGTAGGGGCAACCTCAGCGGGTGCGGCGGGACTCTCTGCGGTCTGACTACTGGGGACACTCATTGAGACAAGGGCCGCAATGATGCCTACCGCCGCCACACACACAATAACAGCGATACCGATCTTGAGGAACATAGGATCGATCAACGGTGGTCCGCCTTGACCACCACCACCACCGAACGAAGGACGCGAGGACTGACCGCCGGGACGGAAGTTACCGGATGAACGCCAGCTCATGGGCCTACCTCCTTACACGCGCACACGCTTGTGACAATCTGCACAGCCACTAGTGTAACATAAAACTTGCGGAATTATGCTGTATGGGGGAACCATTGGAACTTCCAGGATGGCGGGTGGGGTTTTAGGGCAGGGCAAAGCCCTCCCCTAGCCCCTCCCCTTCCACTCTTTAAGGGCGGACAGAAAACGTGTGCGCCCCCTTCTGGAATCGCATTGCAACGC
>RSAS01000411.1 GCA_003934145.1 Candidatus Viridilinea halotolerans
CGCGCCGCTACGGGCCGCTGCCTGCTGAACTCACCGCGCAGGTACAAGCCCTCACTGCGACGCAGATGCTGGATCTGGCCGATGCGCTGCTCGATTTCACCAGCCGTGAAGAGCTAACGCAGTGGCTTGAACAGCAGAACTGAGGAACATGAGAACAGGGGTAACGACGCAAGGGAAGGTTTCACACATGGTTCGGAGGTATTTTACAGTTTAGCGCCATGCATCGCTTTCTGATGCGCTCCGACTGACACCTGAAACCAGACACCTGAAACCTTGTCTATTGCCCTAAAACCCCTCCGGCGCACGGTAACGCTCAAGGTTCTGGAAGCGGGTGGTGCGCGCCTCAAAGTGGAGCGGTACGATGCCCAGCGGCCCGTTGCGGTGTTTGGCGATGTGAATCTCGGCGATGCCCTTTTTGTCTGTCTCTTTATCGTAAAGCTCTTCGCGATAAATGAACATGACAATATCGGCATCTTGCTCGATGCTGCCACTTTCACGCAGGTCGCTGAGCATGGGAACGTGACTTTGACGGCCTTCGACGGCGCGCGAGAGTTGCGAGAGGGCGATCACCGGCACGTTGAGTTCACGCGCCAGCGCCTTGAGCCCGCGGCTGATTTCGCCCACCTCGTTGACGCGATTGTCGTTACGCCGCCCCGACATCAGTTGCAGATAATCAATCACTAGCAGGGAGCACCCCGCTTCGGCGGCGAGGCGGCGCGCCTTGGAGCGCACTTCGGTGATACTCAACCCCGGCGTATCTTCGATATAGATGGGCATCTCGGAGAGCACACCCATACCCTCGAAGGCAAGATTAAGCTCATCGCCACGCAGATTGCCGGTACGCAGGCGCTGCATATCAATTCCCGTATGCATCGCCAGAATACGCTGCACCAACTGGTCGCGGCTCATTTCAAGGCTAAAAATGCCAACGGTAGCGCGATTGATCATGGCGACATTGTAGGCCAACGAGAGCGCGAGGCTCGTTTTGCCCGCGCTAGGGCGCGCAGCAAGGATAATCATGTCGGAGTTCTGCAGCCCGCCGGTAAGCGCATCAAGCTCGTGGTAGCCGGTTGCCACCCCCGCCACTTCGCCGCGTCGTTCTTGCAACGCCTCGATCTGCGTGAAGAGCGTATTGACAATCTGGCTAATCGGTACAAAATCTTGCGTACTGCGCCGATGAGAGACCGCGAAGAGCTCCGTTTCCGCCTTATCGAGTGTCGCATCAAGCTCTTCGGCCTGATTGTAGCCCATCGCCGCAATACGGCCACCCGCCTCAATCAAGCGGCGCAGCACGGCAGTGCGCTCCACGTTGCGCGCATAGTACTCAACGTGGACGGCAGTAGGCACCTCGGTGAGCAACTCACTGAGGAAGGCGACGCCACCTACGAGATCAAGCCGCTCCTGACGGCGCAACTCCGCAGCGACGGTCGCCAGATCGGGCGGCTCGCGGCGGTTGTAACAAGCGAGCATCGCTTCATAGATCAGCGCATGCTTTTCAAGATAGAAGAACTCAGGGAACAGCCACGCCGCGACCGCGATAATCGCCTCGCGTTCCAGCAGCATGGCGCCGAGCGTTGCGCGCTCGGCCTGGAGATCGTATGGTACTGAGCGTTCCACGGGTTAGCATTACAGTTGTGAGTCCCCTTGGCGGGGAGGTTCGGAGGGGCTTCGCCCCTCCGAGAAACAAAATTTTGGTTATTTTTGGGGGGCCAAGCCCCCAAACCCCCACCGGAGGGTGATGTGGGAAACCCAGGGTTGCCCACCCCGGCTGACGGGCGTTATGGGCGACCCTGGGTTAGACAGACTACCGTTCGCGTCTTGCGTCCCGCGTCCCTACACCTCAACGTCGGCGGGCTCCGCACTAGGCGTGGCAACGGGGCCACCTTCACCGTGTACCACCACGGTAACGACGGGGGCGATGCCGGCGGCAAGGCGCACCGTCACTTCGTGGCTTCCGGCGCGCTTAATCGGCTCGCCGAGATCAACCTTGCGCCGGTCAAACTCCAACCCCAACTGCTGCCCGATGCGCTCAGCGATGTCGGCGCTCGTAACCGAACCATAGAGGCGATCCTGTTCGCCAACCTTTGCTTCAAAGGTGAGCGTCAGGCCACCAATACGTGCCGCCAGCGCCTCGGCATCCTTGCGCGCCACCTCGCTCCGGCGGCGTTGCGCAGCAAACCGTTCTTCGGCCTGCTTAATTTGGCCCTGCGTAGCCAATACCGCAAAGCCCTGCGGAATCAGGTAGTTGCGTCCAAAACCACCAGAAACATCTTTCAGTTCGCCTGCCTTGCCCAGGTGTTCGACATCCTGAACCAGCAAAATCTTCATCTTCTTTGCACCCACGGAGGTACCCCCTACACAATGAAACACTACGTTTTTAGTGCTATAGTTTTTCAGATAATATTTCTGGAGCTTCAGGATTGGATGGGGGTTTTCGGGGAGGGCTTCGCCCTCCCCGAACCCCTCCCCTGGATGGGGGTTTTCGGAGAGGGCTTCGCCCTCCCCGAACCCCTCCTCTTCGAGGTTTTTTATCTGAACAACTATCAGGAAAGGGCCAAGCTTGCGCTGGCCCTGCGACATAAGCAACGGCGGGTATGATACCATGATGCACCAAGCGCGTCAATGCCCTTAAAAGAGCTTGTGGTATACTGTGCGCTAGATTGGGCAAGCACAACACCTTATAATAGGGAACAACCCTCATGACCCATAGCGACCAGATGACCGAACTCGATCTTGCCGTCGGCGCCATGATTACCGTCCGCCCCGATGAAGATCACGAAGCCTACACCGAGCAGCATGAGTCCATTTCGATTGTGCAGGATCAACTGCGCGACGAAGGGATTGATATTGACCTTTTGGCGATGCCGGGTACCCAAGTTTGGGAGGGGGGCCTAGAGCACATGGGGGCGCTCTACCAGCTCTCGCGCCTCGCTGTCCATCTTGAGCGCGGCGATGACGTTGCCCAGGTGATCGAGGATGGCCCGGTCATCTACGAAGAAGAACTTGATGCCGCGCTGACCGATGTGTGGGACGATTTGACCCAGACGCGTTTTGCGCATCTCGTCAATCTACAGGGGATCGATAGCTACTACCTGCCCGCCGATTTTGCCAAGCCGCTCTGGATGCCCTTCGAGAATGAAGAGGGTGAAGAGGATAGCGCCTTCTTTGGTTCCGCCCACGCCCTGCAGCGCGAAATCGCTGAGCTTGGCCCGTTGTTGATCAATGCTGGCGTTAAACCCAATTCCGATGCCTATCGTTGCCTTGAGTTGCTGCGTGAAGCGGCAAACCAAAGCATCACCCATGGCTTGCCTGTGATTATTTGGTAAGTGAAAGGCAGAGAACAGAAGAACAGAGAACAGGAGAACAGAATCTTGTTCCCCTGCCCCTCTGCCCCTCTGCCCCTCTGCCCCTCTGCTCCTCTGTTCTGCTGTTCCTCTGTTCTCTACGATGCAAGACATCACCCTCCTCCCCCAACCGAGTACCAACCGCGATGCTACGCCGCGTGAGCGGCGTTATTATGTGTGGACGGTAGGCTGTCAGATGAATGTCTCCGATGCGGAGCGGCTGGAGGCTGCGTTGCAGGGGGTGGGCTATAGCCCGGCCTTGCGCCCGGATGAGGCAAGTTTCATTGTCCTCAACTCGTGCAGCGTGCGGGCCAGCGCTGAAGAGCGCATCTTGGGCAAGTTGGGCGAGTTGGTGCGCGTCAAGCGCGAACATCCCGATACACGCGTTGTCCTCTGGGGTTGCATGGTCGGCCCCGAAAATCGTTCGATCTTTGCGGCCCAATTGCCCATGGTGGATCACTTTGTCTCGCCTTCGGCGGTGGACGAAGTGGTCGCGTTGGCCCCCAATCCGATCTACAGCCTCGATGAGCCGGCGCTGCCCGTGGCCGATTGGACGCATCCGCCGGTGACGGTGTATGTGCCGATCCAGTATGGCTGCAACATGACCTGCGCCTACTGCGTCATTCCACAACGCCGGGGGCGCGAACGCTCGCGCCCGCTGGCGGAGTTGGTCGCAGAGTGTACGCGCATCGTCGAACGGGGCGCCAAAGAACTGACGCTGCTCGGCCAGATTGTCGATTCGTGGGGCCACGATCTGCCCGGTCGCCCCACGTTGGCCGATCTGCTCACGGCGGTAGATGCCATCCCCGGGCTGCAACGGCTGCGTTTCCTCACCTCGCATCCCGCCTGGATGACTGAGCAACTCATTCAGACCATGGCCAGCCTGCCGCGCTGCATGCCCGACATTAACCTGCCGGTGCAGGCCGGTTCCGACACGTTGCTCAAGTTGATGCGCCGTGGCTACACCAGCGCCCGCTACCGCGAACTGGTTGCCCAAATTCGTGCTGTCATCCCCCACGTCTCGCTCACCACCGACGTGATTGTGGGTCATCCCGGCGAACGCGACGAAGATTTTGCCCAAACGCTGGAACTCTGTGCCGAACTGCGCTTCGACAAGATTCACATCGCCGCCTTCTCGGCGCGCCCCGGCACCCTCGCCGCCGCACAGGAACAAGACCCCACCCTCGCCGTAGCCGAAGCGGTAAAGGAAGAACGTCGTCGCGCCCTCGAACAACTTCACGAACAGATTGCCCGCGAACGCAACCGCCACTTCCTCGGCCAAAGCGTCTCCGTCCTTGTTGAGAGCGAAAGCCGCGGGCGCTGGCGCGGACGTAGCCCCAACAACAAACTCGTCTTCTTCAGCCACTCCGCCGACCTGACGGGCCAACTCGTTCCCGTTCGCATCACCCAAACCGGACCGTGGGCCCTGCAAGGCGAGGTGGGGGATAGCCGATAGCCGATAGCCGATAGGGGCTTGGCCCCCAAAACACACCCGTGCGGCGGGGGCTTGGGGGCGCTTGGCCCCCAAAACACACCCGTGCGGCGGGGGCTTGGGGGCTTGACCCAATAC
>RSAS01000854.1:0-3328 GCA_003934145.1 Candidatus Viridilinea halotolerans
CCTCGCCTCGCGCGTCCCGCGTCCTCGCGTCCTCGCGCCCTCGCGTCCTCGCGTCCTCGCCTCCCGCCTCCCGCCTCCCGCCTCGCGCCTCCCGCCTCCCGCCTCCCGCGTCCTCGCGTCTCACCTACACCTGATCCAACCAAACTACCTCGCGCGCATCCGCATGCTGATCCCACAGGATGCCCTCGATCTGCGCCATCATCTGGTCGCGGGTGAAGTGGGCACCACTGATCGCGGCGCTGGGGCAAGCGGCTACGCACGCGCCGCAGCCCTGGCAGAGCGCCGTGATCACCTCGGAGATCTTGCTCTCCTCGTGGAAGACAATCGCGTTGTAGGGGCACATGGTGTTGCAGATGCGGCAGCCCGAACAGGCCGCGCCGCTGATCGAGGCGCGTACCGGCTCCATCTTGACGCTGCGCTGGTTGATTAGGCTCGCTACGCGCGCTGCCGCCGCTGAACCCTGCGCCACCGCTTCCGGAATCGCCTTCGGCCCTTGGCACGCCCCGGCAATCATGATGCCCTCGGTCATCGTCACTACCGGATCAAGCTTAGCGTGACGTTCCGTGAACCAGCCCTCAAAGTCGCAGCCCATGCCAAAGATATTGGCCACCTGGCGTGCGTCGTGACGCGCCTCCATGCCCGCCATCAGGATCACCATGTCCACCGGAATACGCCGCTGCTTGCCCACCAGCGTGTCCTCCACCTGGATGATCATCTGCCCCTCTTCGCCTGGCCCGCGCGCCGCATCAGTCACTTCGGCCACGCGCCCGCGTACCATATGCGTGCCCTCTTCCAACACGCGATGGTAAAACTCCTCGTAGTGCTTGCCCGCCGCCCGCACGTCAATGTAGAAGTTGTAGACCTCCGCCCCCGGCACACGCTCGTGGACGAGGTGGGCAAACTTGAGCGCCACCATGCAGCAGGCGCGCGAACAGTATTCGTTGTACTTCTTGTCACGCGAGCCGACACAATGCACGATGCCGATGCGTTTCGGTGGCGTCACGCCGTCGCGCAGCACCACCTGGCCCGCCGTCGGGCCGGACGCATTCACCATGCGCTCAAACTCCATGCTGGTGAAGACATTCGCCAAGCGCCCGTAGCCATACTGCGACATGCGCCGCGCATCAAACTGCTCGTAGCCGGTCGCCAAAATGACGTTGCCCACCTCAAGTTGCACCCTTTCATCCTTCTGCTCAAAAGCGATCGCCTCGGTCGGGCAGACCACCGCGCAGGCGCGGCATTTACCGCGCTGGAAGTAGGTACAATTGTCGGTGTCAATCACCGGATACTTGGGCACCGCCTGCGGGAAGTTGCGATAGACCGCCTTGCGGTAACCCATGCCCACCTCGAAATTCTGATCAACAATACTCACCGGACACTTCTCGACACACTCCCCGCAACCCGTACACAACTCCGGATCAATGAAACGCGCCTTCTTGCGCACGCGCACACTGAAATTGCCCAGATAGCCATGCACCGCCTCCACTTCGCTCCACGTCATAAGCGTGATGTTGGGGTGTTGCTCGACATCCACCATCTTAGGCGTAAGAATGCAGGCGGCACAATCGAGCGTAGGGAAGGTCTTATCGAGGCGCGCCATATTGCCCCCGATGGACGAATCGCGCTCCACCAGAAAGACATGGTGTCCGGCGTTGGCCAGTTCCAAAGCGGCGGTGAGGCCCGCAATGCCGCCACCAACCACCAGCGTATTCGGGTTAATATCCACAAAGAGCGGCTCCAGCGGGCGCTGATGCACCGTGCGCTCAATGGCACCCTTGACCTGCGCCAGCGCTTTGCGCGTCGCCGCCTCGCGATCATCCGTCGCCCACGAACCCAGTTCGCGGATATTGGCCATCTCGAAGAGGTAGGGGTTCAAGCCGGCACGCTGACACGTATTGCGGAAGGTCTTTTCGTGCATATGGGGCGAACATGCCGCCACCACCACGCGCGTCAAGCCTAACGCCTTAATATCTTCCCCCACCATCTCCTGCCCCAAATTGGAACACATAAACTTATAGTCGCGCGCAATCGTCACATGTTCTTGGCCAGCCGCCCACGTGGCCACCTGCTCTACCGCAATGGTACGGGCGATATTGTGGCCACAGTGGCAGACATAGACCCCCACGCGCTCGCCGGGTTGTTCTTGCTCTTGGGTACTCATTGCTGCTCCTCCTGCGGCATCTGCGGCATCGGCAGACTCGTATCGTTGCGGCGGCGCCGTTTCACCGCCACCGGCTCGGCTTCGGGCGGCACAACCGCCATACCCAACTTCGCCAACGCGGGCCGTGCATCTACCAATTCCTTACCAATACCTACCGCCTCGGGCGAGAGGCCAAAGGCCAGGCCCATCAGTTGGGTAAAGAAGAGGATGGGGATCTTGTAGTTGGTACCAAAACGCTCATTCACCGCGTCCTGGAAAGCATCGAGGTTGAGTTGGCACATCGGGCAGAGCGTGACAATCATGTCGGCTTCGTAATCGGCGGCATTCTTCAGCAAACGCCGAATCAGATCGAGCGCCACATCGGCACTAATCTGCGTCATATGGCCGCCGCAGCAATGGGCCTTCAGCGGGAAGTCCACCACCTTTGCTCCGAGCGTGCGCATGAGTTTATCGAGCGACGTGGGATATTCAGGGTCGTCAAAGCGCCCCTCAAAGGCCGGACGCACCACAAGGCAGCCATAGTAGGGCGCAATGCGCAAACCACTCAGCTTACGCTTCACCTGGGCGGCAATACGTTCATAACCAACATCATTGACAATCACATCAAGCAGGTGGCGCACGCGCAGGCTCCCCGCCTCATAGCGCAACCCACCCGCCTCCAGCGCACTATTGACCTTAATCGCCAACTCCTGATCTTCACCCAGGTAGCGATTGACCTTACTGAGATTCAGGTAACAGGCACTACACGGCGCAACCAGATCGTGCTGTTTTGTTGAAGCAGCACCATTGTTCAGTGGAATCATCTGCTGCGCGGCGAGGGCCAAATTGCGCCCAACGAGCGCATAGGCCTGCAAACGATTCACCGCAATAAACTCCGTCGCCCCGCAGCAATTCCAATCATCAACCTCATCAAACTGCAAGTCCAAAGGGCGCGCTATCGCCATCAGCGAACTGTGATAGGCTCCGGCATTGCGTTCCAATGAGCAACCTGGGTAGTAGCCGTACTTCATGAACCCTCCGGGTAGTTAGGTTTTTCTTGCGTTGTGAGGATGTGAGGGAACCTGGTTCCCTCACATCCTCCCGCCGTGGGGCGGCTGCGCCGCAGGGTACGCGAGGGAACCTGGTTCCCTCACATCCTCCCGCCGTGGGGCGGCTGCGCCGCAGGGT
>RSAS01000854.1:3428-4906 GCA_003934145.1 Candidatus Viridilinea halotolerans
ACGCGAGGGAACCTGGTTCCCTCACATCCTCCCGCCGTGGGGCGTAGCCCCCAAAAAAACTATGCGATCACGCGCCGGTCGGCTCACGCCGCCAGCTCCACATAGCAAAGCAGAGCCGCTGAAAGAACCTACGTTCTCCCAGCGGCTCTGTCAGTGTACCGCATCCAACTCGGCGGCCCGGGCCAGAATCGCCTTGAGCTGCCCCATCTGACGGATCTTATGCGGCGTCAGATCGAGCCGTTTGCGGCGCAAGAGGCCCAAGCCGAGGGGCGCAATCTTCATCGCATCAAGGGGGCGATGGCGCAAATAGTAGCGCGTAATCAGGCCCAGCTCAAAACTGCGCCCATAGCGCTCCACATGGCCCATAAAGGTCTTCGCGAAACCGGGCGCACGCGACGTTTGCGCATCCTGGTAGTGCCCTTCACGGATGGCCAAACGCTTCAGCGTATACATCACATCGGTGATATGGACATCCTGGGGGCAGCGTTCTACGCAGTAGTAACACGAAACGCAATACCAAGGCGCATTACTCCTGAGAACGCGCTCGCGCATTCCTGCCGCAATCATGGCGAAGAGCGCCCGCGGCGTATGATCCATATCCGCCCCCGAGGGGCACGACCCACCACACGTCCCACACTGCAGACACGCCTCCAAATGGGGATCTGCCGGCGTCTCTGCAATCACTTCGCGCAGAAACGACGGGGCACCCTCGTGCAACGCCACTTTGGCCATGAGCATCTCCTCACTGAGAGCGATTTATCATTCTAACGGCACACGGGGCCGTCGCCCTAAACCCAACGAAGGGCAATGCTGCACAGTGCAGCAGAATGACCAAACATGGCCCAATCCTGGGCAACGCAAAGGGGAGGGGTTCGGAAATGACTTCGCATGCGCATGAACGTAAGCCCCTAACGGGCCTGCTGGCGGGAGTTCGGGGGCATAGCCCCCGAAAAATCCCCCCTTCCGGCGGGGTTTTAGGGGCCGCAGGCGCCTAAAGTTCATGCGCATGGGAGGGATTCGCCCTCCCCGATCGCCCCCGCCCAATCCTAAAAGTTCCAGGAACATTATCTGAAGAACTACAGGAAAGAAGGCTGATATTCGGATTGTACTAGCAGTGAATAGTCCCAACTATAACCGTTGTAGGCGCAAATGTCACGGTAATAAATCACAACGTAGGCTAACTTTTCGTTAACCGTGAGGGGTACTTTGCGGGGGCCAAGCCCCCGCGCCCCCGCCAAGCGGAGGGGTTCTGCGGGGGCCAAGCCCCCGCGCCCCCGCCGCACGGGGGGATGCTGCGGGGGCCAAGCCCCCGCACCCCCGCCAAGCGGAGGGGTTCTGCGGGGGCCGTGCCCCCGCGCCCCCGCCGCACGGGGGGATGCTGCGGGGGCCAAGCCCCCGCGCCCCCGCCGCACGGGGGGATGCGGCGGGGGCCGTGCCCCCGCGCCCCCGCGTCCCGCAAGAACCGTGTTGGAACACCA
>RSAS01000929.1 GCA_003934145.1 Candidatus Viridilinea halotolerans
ACCAGATTCACCGCAACGGCACCGAAGAACAGAAACAGAAATACCTGCCCAAACTCATCAGCGGCGAACACATCGGCGCCCTCGCCATGTCTGAGCCCAACGCCAGCTCCGACGTCATCTCCATGAAACTCTCCGCCCGCGACGAAGGCGACCACTTCGTGCTCAACGGCACCAAAATGTGGATCACCAACGGGCCGGACGCGCACACCTACGTCATCTACGCCAAAACCGACGTTAAAGCCGGCTCCAAAGGCGTCACCGCCTTCATCGTCGAACGCGACGCACCGGGCTTCAGCCGCCACCAGAAGCTCGACAAACTCGGCATGCGCGGCTCCAACACCTGCGAACTGGTGTTCGAAGACTGCAAAGTACCCAAAGAAAACGTCCTCGGCGGCGAAGGCAACGGCGCCCGCGTTCTCATGAGCGGCCTCGACTACGAACGCCTCGTCCTCTCCGGCGGCCCGCTGGGCATCATGCAAGCCGCCATGGACGTGGTCGTACCCTACATCCGCGAACGCAAACAATTCGGCCAGGCCATCGGCGAATTCGAACTGGTACAGGGCAAAGTCGCCGACATGTACACCTGGATGAACACCGCCAAATCCTACGTCTACATGGTCGCCATGTCCGCCGACCGCGGCGAAACCACCCGCAAAGACGCCGCCGGCGCCATCCTCTACTCCGCTGAAATGGCCACCAAACTCGCCCTGGACGCCATCCAGCTGCTCGGCGGCAACGGCTATATCAACGAATACCCAACAGGCCGCCTGCTGCGAGACGCCAAACTGTATGAAATCGGCGCGGGCACGTCTGAGATCCGACGGATGCTGATCGGGCGGGAATTGTTCCTGAACAAGTAAGCGCCCCGGCGAATCCACTGACAAGGTTCGACGAGGGTTTGGCGGGTTGTCCTTTCCGAGAATCCCGCACCCAAAGCATGCCGAGGGGTTGGCGGGATGCCCTTCCGGAAATGTCGAAGGCCAAGGATGGCCTGAGAGAAGCGCACATGGATGTGCTCGTAGC
>RSAS01000626.1 GCA_003934145.1 Candidatus Viridilinea halotolerans
TTCGCTGCGCTCAGCATGACGATAATGCGGACAATTCAATCGCAATTGGTATTATCCCTGCCGCTCTTCCTGCAGGACGAAGTGACGACCCAGGAAGGCGAAGCCGAGCAGCACCGCACCCGTCACCCAGCCGCCCAGACTGAACAGCGGCGGTCCGTAGAGTCCTAGCCCAGCCCCTGCCACAACCAGCACCATTGCTAGCGCCCCGAACATGCGCATGCCGTAGAGCGTGATGAAGGGGAGGTAGTGGACGCCGACCACGATCATCGCCGCCGGGAAGAACCAGTGCGTCTGGTAGAGCGTGGCCGCGCCAACGAGCAAGAAACTTGGTGGCACGATGAAGGCCGTCTGCGCGCCGAGCGCCCAGAGCCCATTCGTCGGGCTGACCGCACCAGGACGCCCCAGCAGCCGGACGACGAGTTGGGTCAGCGGGAAGATCGCCATGCTGCCGAAGAAGAGCGTCGCCATGCCATAGGCCGGGGCGAACCAGCTCCCCAGGGCTGCGGCAACCAGCCAGATCAGCCCGGCGACGAATTGGCCGCCGAAGCCGCCCAGGAAGGCCGTGCGCATTTCACGCTGGGCTGCATCAATGGTCATCCCAGCGGGCGCAAGCGGTGGCGTCGTGGGCGGATGGTGGATAGGATGCATGGTTTTAAGCTTTTTGGTATTTGTTGATGCCAGCCCCAACACGAGCCCAATTGCGGTTCCGGCCCCGGCGATGATCAGGTACCATCATCAGAGCGTGCGATGCTGTCCCGCTCAGGGCATCAGCAGCGTAACGAGCAATGGTCCGACACCCAGAATCGCAAGCAGCATCCATGCCAATGTCGACCACGCGTACACATGGCGGGCTGCGTTGCCAAGCATTGGCGATACTGGTACGACAAGGTCAATCAGGGCGAGCATGACCACAGCGCGCCGGAGTTCTGGCCACCAGACCCAGGCTGGGTCGGGGGTGATCAACAACACGCTCCAGGTAAGCGCGGCGACTGCCAGGCCGCCTGCCAGGTGCGCACGCCCAAGTGCCGGGATTGCGTGTTCGTGGCGCCACCCTGGTGTGGTCGGCGTTGCCGAGCCGGTCAGCGGGAGCCAGACCCCAAAGCCAAGCGCCAACAGTCCAGCCAGCCCCAGCCCATTCGGCCAGGGAGCGTGGGTGAGTTGCTGACGTTGGGTGGCGGCGACGAGCCAGATCGCGGCTTCACGCACACCGAGCAGCAGAGTTGCGATCAGGGACATGGCGAGCGTCAGCGTCAGCGGATCCGCCGCCGCCCGTGGGTCGCGCCAGGCCACCAGCGCGAGGAGCAACACGTTGAGCATCAGGGTTACGAGGAACCGTGTCCAGAGCGGGGGTGGCGTGACCTGTGGGGCCGCGTCATCGCGTACCCACAGTTGCATACCGGGGTCAAAGCCATGCCCAGCCGCACGCCAGCGCAGCGGCAGGCGCCAGCCCCAGCGGCGTACCTGTGCACGCACCGGGAGCAACTCGTAGCCGCCGCGACGGTGGAGGTTCTGGGAGGCAGCGTTGACGGCATCAATGCGGGCGAAGGTCTCGCGACAGCCAAGTTGTGCAAAGTGCTGGCTGGCTGCATCGCGCAGGGCACTGCCGATCCCCGGTAGGTGCGCTGCTGGATCGGCGCAGATGAAGGTGACCGTGCCTACCCGCCCTTGCGGTGCGTCACGATCCGGGCGTGGGGTGACATCCACTACGACCCCGCCGACCACACGCTCGTCGGCGTCAACGGCAACAAAGACATCACAGTTGTGGGTCGAAAAGAGCATGCGATCAAACCGTGGAAAGGCTCGGTTGACGACCTGGCGCAGCGGCGCGGCATCAGCAGCCTGCATGGGGCGTACTGTGACGGTACCGGCTTCAGGCTGGGACTGGGCCTCGACAGCATAGGCTTCGTGCATCGATACTCCTGACGATAGTGGCACCGAAACACAGGATACGCCGCCACTTGCACCAGCGCCTCGGCCTGATCGGGTTCGGTGACTACCCGCGCCGCCCTCGTCGCCTACGCTGTGCTGAACTTGCACCAGCGCCTCGGCCTGATCGGGTTCGGTGACAGCGCACTGTGGCGTGTGCTCGGCTCGCGTTGGCTCAGGCCATGCAGGTGGTCTGAGCAGCCCGTGCAGGCGGGCTACGGGAACGAGATTCACCCCATCAACCAGACGCCGAGGTTGATGAAGAACAGCCCAACATGGAACGCGGCGTGGCTCACCATCGCCGTCTCCAGGTTGTCGCGCCAGAAGAGCCAGCCAAAGACGATGCCGCCCAGCGCATTCAGCAGAATGGTGCGCACAATGATCAGCGGCGTTAACACAACCATGGACGCCATGGCCGGCAGGTGGCCCACCCCGAACAGGATCGCGGCCAGAAAGATCGCCGTCCACACAATGGCCGGGTGGGGCGCTCCAGCACCGCGCTGGAACACGCGCCAGCCCAGCCAGACGAACAGGCTCATCAGCCCCCAGCGCAGCAGCAACTCTTCGGTAATGCCGCCATACAGCAGGCCCAGCACCAGTTGCATGAAGGGATTGCCCGCCGTCGGCAGTTCGACGTTGGCAAAGGGATTGATGAAGCGATCCAGGACCACGATGACAAGCATAAACCCAAGGCCAAGCCCAAAGGCCATGGGGATGGCGGGACGCAGTTGGGGCCAGATCGGCGTTCCCGTGCGCACCTTTTCGGCGACTAATGAGCGCAGGCCAACCCGCTGGGCGAGCAGCGTACCGATCGCCACCGCAAGCGCCAGTAGAATCAGAGGGTTGAGTAGGGAAAGCGCGGTGAGCACCGGGATGGGCAGCTCAAGCAACTCCGGCGGCAGCACCGCCAATTGGCTCATAATCATCGGGATGAGCGTGAGCACGCCGAGCAGGCCCAACCCAAAGAGGGCCAGGAAGGTTTTCGCAAAGTGGGGCGCCGGGCGGCTCTGGTTTATCGGAAGGGTCTGATTCATGGTGTTCCCTTTGTCAGTTCGCAGATGTATGTTCACTACGAGCATAGCAGAGGCGCACGCTTGGTGTACCCGACAGCCGACCGAACTCGTGCTGGTTCTCAAGATGGAGGAGGCGGTGTCCACTGTAAACGATGGCCTCAACGTCGCCGTAAGCGGACAAGAAGTTTGTGAACAGAGAGGAGCATTGCGATGCTTGGAGGTGGCGAAATCCCGATCATTCTGTTGAACCTGCTGATCCCCGCCCTGGTGATCGGCCTCATCCTCATTCCCGCTTTTTCGCCTGATGACCCTGGCACAGGAGATATTGCTTATCCTTCAGCGCGTTGAGGCTCTGCAGAGAGTATAACTCGTCGGTCGAGAGCCAACAGATCTCGAACCACAGCAGCAGTGTTGGCCTTGATGTGCGCCTGAGCTTTGACCGTGTACGTCGGATCGTTATTGTCAATGAAGCACACCTGACCATTAGTGCCGAGAGCGACAGCCCTCCACTGATCACGATAACCCTGAAACCCACCGCCGATCTCTGGCGTGCAACTATCACTCTTGGGACGCATCGCTACAGCGAAACCCTGAGCCGCTTTGAATTTAATCGCTTTATTATTCCCACCCTACGCGCTACAAACCGCCCTCCCTCGGCCTACCAGCGCAGCAAACGGCCCCGTCACCAAGCTCATACGGGGCTGAAGCCCCTACTACGAACTGTAAGACAAGGTTTCAGGTGTCTGGTTTCAGGTGTCAGTCGGAGCGCATCAGAAAGCGATGCATGGCGCTAAACTGTAAAGTACCTCCGAACCATGTCTAAAGCCTGAAAGGCTCTGTCTGAAGCCATCCCTAGCGCACGATCATCCCGCCGCCCAAGACGCGCTCGGTGGCGTAGAAGACGGCGGCTTGGCCCGGGGTGATCGCTTTGAGCGGCTGCTGGAGTTGGACGACGCACTTCCCTGGGGCTTGCGGGTTCACCACGGCGGGCGCGGGGTCGGCGTGGGCGCGGACTTGCACGAGGCAACTGAAGGGCGCTTGGGGCCATTGGTCATCGCAGAAGGTTGCTTGCTCGACGCAGAAGCGGTCGCGCAAAATGGCTTCACGCGGGCCAACGACGAGGGCGTTGCGGGCGACATCAAGTTCGATGACGTAGCGCGACTCCCCGCCGCCCAGCCCAAGGCCGCGGCGCTGGCCAATGGTGTAGAGCGGCAGCCCTTGGTGCTGGCCGATTTCGCGCCCGGCCATGTCCACAATCGGCCCGGGGCGCAGGCTCGCCGGCGCTTCACGGCGCAAAAGGTTGCGGTAGTCGCCGTCGGGAACAAAACAGATGTCCTGACTCTCAGGACGGTCGGCACTCTCGAGGCCACGCGCCGCAGCCGCAGCCCGCACCTCAGCCTTGGTCATGCTGCCAAGCGGAAAGCACAGGCGGGCAAGGTCGGATTGACCGAGCATGTGCAAAACGTAGGATTGATCCTTGGCCTGATCCACCGCCCGCCACAGCTCGTAGGGCGCAGCCGGGGTGGCGGGCGGTACAAGGCGCACATAGTGGCCCGTGGCAACATGGCTGAAGCCGAGCGTCTGCGCTCGCGCCAAAAGCGCCCGGAACTTGATTTCGCGGTTGCACTCCAAGCAGGGATTGGGCGTCAAACCTTGGGCATACGCACGCACAAAATGATCGACCACCAAGCGCCGAAACTCCTGCTGGTAGTTAAAAACATAGTAAGGTATGCCTAATTGCGCACAGACGCGCCGCGCACTCTCGGCCATGTCGGTCGAGCAGCAGAGGCTCTCGGCCAAATGGTCGTCGTCGTCACCCTCCCAGAGGTGCATGGTGACCCCCACCACCTGATGGCCCTGCTCGTGGAGCAGCGCGGCTGCAAGGGAACTGTCTACGCCGCCGCTCATGGCGACCATGGTGTGAGTCATAGTGGGGCTTCGCCTCAGTGGGAGGGGTTTGGGGAGGG
>RSAS01000499.1:0-2618 GCA_003934145.1 Candidatus Viridilinea halotolerans
CGCACCTCTCGTCAAACGGTAAAGTACATTGCCGCGCAGCGAAACCATGTCTAAACATAAAGGGCGCTGGGCAATTTGCCCAGCGCCCTTTGCGATTGGTAGCGGCGGCAGGATTCGAACCTGCGACCTTCGGGTTATGAGCCCGACGAGCTGCCACTGCTCCACGCCGCGTCACTGAGACCATTCTACCTGATCGCTAGGGGGCTTGTCAAGGGGGTTTTGGCAATACCGTAAAAGTAACGCTGTGTAGGGGCACGGTGCTGCCTTGCCCGTGGGGGCTACCACGGGGAGGGCAACACCGTGCCGCCGTGCCCCTACGGTCAACAGCGTGGCTTTTGCATCGAAGTATTCAGGGTCGAACGCTTCACCAACCCAATCCAGCATCTCTTCGTGATCGGAATGTTCAGGATCGGCGATGGCCTGCAAGAAATTGGCGTAGCCCCAGGTGCCCCCTTGGTAGATGCCGCGCGGGGCCGTCGAAACTTTCCGTGGCATGCGATCCTCCTTTAGCTAACGCTGTCGTGGGCGGGAGCGGGTCGGCGCGGGGCTTCGACAAGCTCAGCCACCGCCCCGCCGCCCATCCGCTGGCCTGAGCCTGTCGAAGCCAGCCTATCCGCTGGCCTGAGCCTGTCGAAGCCAGCCTATCCGCTCCCCTCGCGCTTCACCGCCCGCGCCGGGGCCGCGCCGAGGCCGAAGCTTAGGGCCACGTAGCCAACGGCCCCGAGACCACCGGCCAGACCCAACCAGAGCAGCAGCCCCCACATCTCGCTGAGCCAAATGTAGGTATGGCTGAGGCTCAGCGCAGGCACCACTTCGTACGAGACTACACGAAATAGGGTGAGACCCAAACCAAGCAGCAACGCCCCCAGCAACGCCACCCCCACCGTGCGCCAGGTGGTGGCGTCGTGCCAGATGCCAGGCAGCGCGCGCCCCATCAACAGGAGGAGCAGCACGGCCTCAAGGTTGTTGGCTACGCTAAAGGCCAAGGCAAGGCTGCCCACATCGCCGCCGTTGCGCAAGAGGAACATGCCCAACGCTAGGTTCAAACCGACCTGCAACAACCCAATGAGCACCGGCGTCCAGGTGCGTTGCATGGCGTAGAAGCCGCGAATCAAGATTTCGGAGGCGGCAAAGGCGGGGAGGGCCAGGCTGTAGCCCCACAGGGCGCTCACCGTATAGTGGAGCGAGGTGGCATCATAGGCACCACGCTCGAAGAGCACGCGCGCCAGCGGGAAGCCCAAGGCCAGCAGTACCGCACTCGCGGGCAACGTCAGCCAGAGGATCAGGGCGAGCGTGCGCCGCAGATCGGCGGCCAGTTCAGCGTGCCGCCCTTCGGCCACGAGGCGCGCCAAGCGTGGGAAGGCGACTTGGCTCAGGCTGAGCGAAAAGATGCCGAAGGGCAAGAGCATCAACTGGTAGGCGTAGCCCAAGCCGGCCAACTTCGCCGCCCCATCGTCGAGGCGGGCGGTCAGCGCCAGGGTGACCACGATGCTAATATGGGCTGCTGCTTGGCCGAGTACTCGTGGCCCCATCTGGCGTGCAATGCGCCCTACTTCGGCCATGCCGCGCCCCAGGTTCAACCGTAGGCGCATGCCCAGCCCGCGCAGCCCTGGGATTTGCACCAGCAAGTAGCCCAGGGCCCCCAACACGACGCCCCAGGCCATGCCCCAAATCCCCAGACCGAACGTTGGCCCCACCAACGCCCCGGCGATGATTCCCAGATTGTAAATGGTGGGCGCCAGCGCGGGCAGCGCAAAGCGTTCACGCGCATTGAGCGCCGCCATTGCCAGACCGCCCAAGCCCAAGAGCAGCGGCGAGAGCAGGAAGAGCCGCGTGAGTTGCGCCGTAAGCGCCAGGGTCGCCGCATCAAAACCACGTCCACCATAGATCAACGTCACCAGCCATGGTGCAGCCAGCAAGAGCAACCCACTCGCCAGCGTCAATACTATCAGCGCCCAGGTTACCACTGCACTCGCCAAACGCCACGCCCGCGCCTGGCCCTCGCGCTCCCACAGTTCAATAAAAACCGGAATGAAACTACTGCCCAACGCCCCACCGATAATCACCAGATAGAGCAGATCCACCACCGAAAACGCAGCGCGGTAGGCCGCCGCCTCCGCCGACGTACCATAGACATAGGTAGCAACCATATCGCGCAACAGGCCGGTCAGCCGACTCAGCACGAAGCCACCCATCACCACCAGACTACTACCGAGCGCCCCGCTGCGAGCGCGGCGGAGCAGCGCAAAAAGTTGCACGCCTCGCGTCCTTCTGCTATACTTTGCCGTTAGATATTTGTGCGGCTGCGCCGCACATTGTACTTTAGTTTGTGTGGGGGTATGGGGGAACCAAGTTCCCCCATACCCCCCTTGGGGGAACCTAGTTCCCCCATAGCCCCCTTGGGGGAACCAAGCTCCCCCTTGACCCCTTGGGGGAACCTAGTTCCCCCTTGACCCCTTGGGGAGAACCAAACCCCCTTGGGGGAACCAAGTTCCCCCTTGCCCCCTTGGGGGAACCAAGTTCCCCCTTGCCCCCTTGGGGGGAACCACATGCTTCCCCTATGCCCCCTTGGGGGGAACCAAGTTCCCCCTTGCCCCCTTGGGGGAACCAAGTTCCCC
>RSAS01000499.1:2718-4899 GCA_003934145.1 Candidatus Viridilinea halotolerans
CCCCTTGGGGGGAACCAAGTTCCCCCTTGCCCCCTTGGGGGAACCAAGTTCCCCCACACCCCCTTGGGGGGAACCACACCCCCTTGGGGGGAACCAAGTTCCCCCTTGCCCCCTTGGGGGAACCAAGTTCCCCCTTGCCCCCTTGGGGAGAACCAAGTTCCCCCTTGACCCCTTGGGGGAACCTGGTTCCCCCACACCCCCTTGGGGGAACCAAGTTCCCCCTTGCCCCCTTGGGGGGAACAACATGCTTCCCCCAAAGGGGGCGACGCAGCCCCAAAACAGGGGCTTGGGGAAACTTGGTTTCCCCAAATAAACTACTAGGGTTCAGTAAGTCTACCGGAGGTAAAGACCCTTGGCGAACACATCGTCGGCAAAGAAACGCATTCGCAGCAATGAGCGCAAACACGAGCGCAACACCGTCTACCGTTCCCGTGTGAAGACCATGGTGAAGAAGGCCGAACAGAGCATTTTTAGTGGGACGCCCGATGAGGCCTCGATTCGTGAGGCGATTAGCAGCCTCGATAAGGCCGCTGTGAAGGGCATCATCCACAAGAATAACGCGGCGCGCCGCAAGTCGCGTCTGATGAAGAAACTCAATGCTGCTGCCGTTACGGCATAACAGCCTACATATATTAGGTGGCCGCACGAGCGGAGCTACATTGCATGTGGCTCCGCTTTTTGGTACAAAGGAGTTCCTAACTATGTCTCATGTCGCTTTTACTGATCTCGCCGCTGAAGTCACGGTCGCCGCTGAGAGTACGCTGAGCCGGACGATCTATCAGGATGATCAGGTCAAGGTGGTGCTCTTCGCCTTCGCTGCTGGCCAAGAGCTTTCGGAGCATACCGCGAGTATGCCCGCCATCCTCCACTTCATCCAGGGTGAGGCGGCAGTAACGTTGGGTAGCCAGCAGTTTGCCGCCCAAGCCAATAGTTGGGTGCATATGCCCGCCAATTTGCCCCACAGTATTGTGGCCACAACGCCAGTCACTATGCTGCTTACGTTGCTCAAGCGTGGGGAGTGAACCGCCCATGAACTGACTGCGCGAGGATGCGCGGGAACCAAGTTCCCGCGCGTACCCTTCCCAAGAATATGCTGGGGAGGCGAAGCCTCATCCCTGTTTGGTGAGTTGGGCAAGGCGGCGGGCGGTGCGCAGGGCGGCCCAAGGAGGCGGGGCGGGGCTGATCCAGCGCCGCAGATCATCGAGGCTGGCGCTGCGGCGTGCTTGGATGGTGCGCCGTTGGGCAGAAAGGGCGGGTAGCTCGCGGAGGGCGTCGCGCCGCCCGCTGGCCAGTGCGCCTTGGCCGCGCAGCAGGCCATACGCCGCAGCGAGCAGGTCGTAGGCGAGAATGTGGGGCAGACATTCGGCCAAAATTGGCCCCGGCAGGCAGCGTACCAGCAGCCGAATGCGATTGCGTGCCAAGAGGTACTGTTTGAAGGCGCTCCCTTGCCCTGACGAGGCCGAGTAGACGTGGCGCACCCGTGCGTGCGGCGCCAACTGGCAGCCCCAACCGCGCAGACGAGCGCGCCATGCGAGGTCGGCATCTTCCAAGTAGTTAAAAAAGCTAGACGCAAAGTTGCCGCTGTCTTTAACCAGATCGCGCCGCAACAAGGCCAACCCGCCACTTGCGCCAAAAATGGCATGGGGTTGGCTGGGTAGGGTGTGCAGCGGCGCGCCAAGGTAACGATCAGTGGCTACCCCGTCGGTCTGGAAGCGAATGCCCGCCGTGGCCACCAGTTCTGGGTGGCGACTAAAGGTCATCACCCCCGCCGCCACGCCTGCCGCAGGATCGGAGCGCAAGGCATCCCAAAGGGCAGCGACACAGCCCGTTTCGGCGAGCGCATCGTCATTGATCAAAAGGAAGAGATCGCCCCGTGCTGCATCAATGCCCGCCGCCGTTCCCCCCGCGAAACCAAGATTCTTGGGCAACGTCAGCACGCGCACATCAGGCGCATAGCGCTCGGCCCAAGCCCCCGCCCCATCAAGCGACGCGTTATCCACCAACACCACTTCATCTTGCGGTGCCAACTGCGCCCGTAGCGCACTGAGACAGGCCGGTAGGTAGCGCAAGCCGCGCCAAGTGGGGATAATGGCTGAGATGGAAGGGCGGGGAGTGAGCATGGTGAGAGAACAGGGGAACAGAAGAACAGAAGAACAGAAGAACAGAAGAACAGAAGAACAG
>RSAS01000176.1 GCA_003934145.1 Candidatus Viridilinea halotolerans
GTTCATGGGCGGACAGAACATTGAATCTAGGAGTCACGAATAGGTGATGGGGAAGCCACGGATGGCCCTCACCCCCTGCCCCCTCTCCCGCGTTGCGGGAGAGGGGGGAAGGCATCGAGATTCTTGGTGTTGCAATGCGGTTCTTGCGGGCAACGCACAAGTTTTCTGTCCGCCCATGAACCCCAGCGGGGGGAGGGCTGGGGAGGGGGGAAGAGCGGAACACTTCGTTCACAGACTACGAATGGTCTTCTGGGTACATAATCCGCAGGTAACTGTAACGTAGGATCGCGCTTTCTGAAACCTTGTCATAGCGTAAAAGTCACCCTACCTGGGAGCGCGGGCGGGACGCCCGCGCTCCCAGGCCGCAGTGTTCTGAGATCTCTCGCCTCACCGCCTCACTGCCTCACCGCCTCACCGCCTCACCGCCTCACCGCCTCACCGCCTCACCGCCTCACCGCCTCTCCGCCGCTACCCCACCGCCCTGTAGTTCGCGTCGAGTTGCGGTGCGAGCAGCAGCAGCGCGGCGATGCGCCGGGCGATGGCTTGCACTTCACGCCCCTCGTCCACGGTGAGGCCGCGCTCGAGTAGCGCCCGCTCGCGGTAGCTGAGCCACTTCTTGATCACTTGGTAGCCGCTCATCGTGTAGCCCCAGACGGCGGGTGGGATGTTGCGCCAGTAGACCCGCTCGTTCAAGTAGATGTCGAGCGTCGCGTCGCCCGCCTCAAGGCCCAACGCCGGGCAGCTCTCGTCGCTGCTCACGGCGCGTTCAACCACGCGCCCCTTGGCGGGCATCGTCACCCCGCTGCGCCCCGCGTAGCCCCAGCCAGCGGTGAGATCGAGGTCGCCTGCGGCTAGCTTGATCTGCCCGCCGCCAACCATGCTCAAGATGGCGATGGATCGCAACTCGTCACGCATGGTACCGCTCGTCACGCCCGCCACCGCATGCTCGCTGTCGAGCAGTGCCGCCACCTGTCGCCCCAGTTCCGCTGAGGCGAGCAGGAGTTCACTGGTGGCGGGCAACGGGATGCGTGGCCAGTCTTGGCGCAGCGCCCCGCCATGCGCCGCCCGATAGCTTGGCGCGTGGAGGATTGCGAGACTATGGTAGAAGAGTGCGCTCGCACTGCTCATCAGGCCCAGACGCTCCAAGTAGGCTACCGCCGCCTCACTCAGATTCAGCCGCCGCCCGTCGCCCACGTCGCGTACATCCGCCTCCTCGCTCAAAGCGAGGAGGCGGTGCGCATGCGCGGAGCTGTTCAGATAGAGGGGAAAGAAATTGGACAAACCATTGCCAAAGTTGTCGGCGAGTAGCGAGGTGCAATAGCCGCGATCAAAGGCTTCCATGGCCTGCTTCTGCCGCGCCTCTAACCAGAGATTGCCCGCAAAGACGTGCGGAGGGTAGTCGCTACGTTCCCGATCAAGCAAGCCCGTCTCCGGCTCCCAATAGAGCCAGCGCCGATCAAAGGGCCGGTAGCAGTAGCGCACGATGTTCTGCGCTACAAAACCACGCTGCTGGAGCTCTTCACGGATGGCTATGGCGCTGAAACGTTGCGTATGCTTCATCAGACTGGGCGCGATCTGCGCCATAGACGCATGGCTGATGGCCGGATCAAAATAGGCACGCATGCGGTCGTGCAGCTTGTCGCGGTCAATCGCAATCAGCGCGTCGTCGCGGCTCGTCTTGACGCCAGGCGAGGAGATGGGAAAGAGTTCCGACAAGAGCGGCCATGTGAGATAGGTTGCGTCAACCTGTCGCGGCTTGAAGGGCAGGCCAATCTCTGCTAGGGGCACCAGCTTCTGGTACGCCTCAGCGAAGTTGGGACTCTCTAGGCTGGCGAGCAGGGCGGCCCGCCGTTCGGCGGCACGCGACTCTTCGTGATCGCGGTAGCAGAGTTCAGTGCCGTCCGCCGCCTTTGGCCTACCTGTCTTGACGAGCAGCGCGATAGCGGTGCCAATCTTAATTCCTGCTGAAAATTTGTCGAGCGCAAAGACCGTTTCGCTCGAGCGCCCGTCAGGGGCGTACTCTCCTATCACCCGATCACCATGCAGATTATCGATCCAGATGTGGTCAAACACCTCTAGGTAGCGTTCCCGCATGCCGGTGAAGGAGAGGCCGTCGAGCCAGGAGTAGTTGGCGATGTAGCAGACGATGCCGCGCTTGGTGACCTCAACAATCTGGCGTTCGGCCATGCGAAAGAAGCGCACATAGATGTCGTTCAGCCCTTGGCCCTGCGGTGCCGGGGCCAGTTTGGTGCTGCGATAGGCGGTCGAGAGGTCGCGCTCTTCGTCCATCCGGGCGATACCGGCGAAGCCGGAGTAGGGCGGGTTGCCGAGAACAACGAGAATGGGGAAATCCCGTTTCACATGTTCCGCCGCGTCGCGCTCCTGGGCCAACTCCGGCATGCCGATCAGTTGGTGCTGCACGGCGTGCTTCACCCCAGCGGACGCGGCCCAACCCGTTAGCGCATTGGTCAGGTAGACGGCGGCTCGCTCGCTCTGATCCAGCGGCACGCCAAGTTGCTGGAGCAGCAGGCCAATCTGTAGGTGGGCGATGACGAAGGGCGCAGGCAGCAACTCAAAGCCAAAGACGCGCTGCAACGCCGCCTGCTTCACCTCTTCGCCCAGCAGCGCATCCTCACCTTTGGCACGCAGGGTGGCGGCGATCTGGCGCAGCACCTCGGTCAGGTAGGCACCCGTGCCGGTGCAGGGATCGAGGACAAAGACCTGCGGATCGGCTAGGCCATCGGCCACGCCCAACTCCTCACGCAGCGTCTGATCGACCCGCGCAACCATGTAGCGCACCACTTCGGGCGGTGTATACCAGACGCCCAACTCCTTGCGCAGCTCCGGATCGAATGCGTGCAAAAACGGCTCGTAGAAGTATTGCACCGCCTGGCCAGTGTCGAAGCGAGCGAAAAACGCGCCGCGCTCGACACGATTGAGCGCCGCGCCCGTCCAGTTCAACACCTCTTCCAGATTGAGCGGGCGCAAATGGGCAGGGGCGGCGATGCGGTGAAAGAGCTCCTGCAGCACCGGGACGTGCAAGTAGTATTGGGCGAACCGCCAGTCGAAGCGATCCTCGCGTTCAGGATTCTCGTGATGCCACAGCACCCAAGCCGCAAAGACACCGTAGAAGAGGGTCTGAATGAGCGTCGAGCGAAAGAAGTGGTCGCCGCGCTCAGTGGCAAAGCTGATGCCCAGCGCCGCTTCGAGCGCCTCACGCAGATAATCTAGCGCCGGCAGTTGCACGCCGTCAATGCGTGCGCGCGCATCGCGGGCGTAGGAGGCCAAGAACCAGGCGACATCAACCGGATTGGTGAGCGGTGCCGCCGCGAGCAGCACCCGCTTGAGATATTCATTCAGGCGCTCGCCATGCAGCCGCGTCGCCGCAGCGGGATCGACCAGCAGTTGCCAGAAGACCGCCTCATCGGCGGCAAGCTGATAGCGCTCCTGGGGCAACGGCTGGCCTTGGGCATCGCGCCCAAGCAGCAGAAAGTCGCGGTAGTTGGTCACCAGCACCTGCCCATAGCCAGCAAGATAGCGCTGCACATGTTCGCTGTTAGCGACCTGCGCCAGATCAGCGTCTGCCCCCTTCACCTCCAGCACACCCCGCGACGGCAGCGGAGCGGGGAAGGAATCAGAGGGGGCATCACGGCCAAGCTGATCAGCGGTAAAGAGGCCACCATCAGGCAGGCCAGCGCCACGATTCTTCAGCGTCAGAATGCAGTGAACCCGTGGACGCAACACCGCGCCAAGCGCATTGAGCAGCGTAGCGAGCGCCGGGTAGTAGGAGGTCTCCTTCACCGCTGAACCGGAGGCGCGGATATCACGGAGATCGCGGAAATAGGTGGAGATAGCGTCCATAGATTTGTGTGTCGTACTTTTCGCTTGCGCTGTGGCGGCGAGGCCGCCACAGCGCAAGCGAGAGATCTCTTGGGGGAGGCTTCGCCTCCCCCGCCCCCACCGAAGGTGACGGTAACCTAGCTCTATTCTATAATGAAACGAGGAAACCATGTTCCCTCGCGCACCCTTCATCCCTTCACCCTATGCTCGACACACTCATTGCCACATGGCGCCGCCCCGACATTCTGCTCGTTGCCGTGGGCGCGTTGGCCTCCACGCTGCTCTGGCGTGTGCCGCTGTTGGGGTTGCTCTTCTACCCCTTTCGCCTGCTCAACACCTTTGTGCATGAGGTAAGCCACGGCCTCGCCGCGCTGCTCACCGGCGGCAGCTTCGAGCGTTTTGTCGTCTATGCCAACATGGAGGGCTTGGCGCTGATCCGTGGCGGCAGTCGCGTGATTGTGGCCAGCGCGGGCTACCTGGGCACCGCCCTCTTCGGCGGCCTGCTCATTCTGCTTACCGCCACCCCCTTGGCCGAGCAGACTCTCTTGTTGGCGCTGGGGGCCAGTCTTGGCCTACTCTGCCTCATGTTTGTACGTAATCTCTTTGGCTGGCTGGCGGGCATGTTGCTCGCCGCCAGCCTTGGCGCGTCCGGTTGGCTACTGAGCGACCAACACGCCGCTCTTCTCGTGGCGCTTCTCGCTCTGCAAATGCCGCTCGCCGCCATCCACAGTCTTGTCGACCTATTGCGCCTCGCGGTGCGCCGCGCCCGCCCCGGGCGCGTCAGCGACGCCCATCTGCTTGCCCGTCACACCGGAATTCCCGCCATCATCTGGGCCAGCCTCTGGTTCATCAGCGCCCTGGCGATCCTCTTCGTTACCGTGGGCCTCGCCTATGCGCAAGTGCCCTTGTGGTAGGGGAAGGTTTCGCCTTGCGGCGATCTGCTTTACCGTCTGGTGGGAGGCGTGGAGGGCTACGCCCTCCACACCTCCCACTGGGATGTTTAAGGGCGGACAGAACATTCGCTCGGCAAGTCACGGATAGGTGATTGGGAT
>RSAS01000869.1 GCA_003934145.1 Candidatus Viridilinea halotolerans
CATAGTTACTTTACAGTTTAGTCTCCGATGGAGTGCCGACTTTAGTCGGCTGGGGGTCGTAGATTGTCATGGGATGCCGACTGAAGTCGGCACTCCAGCTGGACAAGGTTCGTAGGAACGTTACCGTTTAGCGCCATCCATCGCTTTCTGATGCGCTCCGGCTGACACCTAAAACCAGACACCTGAAACCTTGTCTTTGCGTCAAAAATCCGTCTTGCCCGCTTCACCACGCCGCGTGGCCACAAAAGCCTGGCGGGTGTTCACGTTCGCAGAAGGCGGCCACTTGGGTGCGGATTGTGCCGAGGTGGAAGCTCGGGCCGTGGCCGGGGTAGCAGTGGGTCTCGTCGGGCCATGGTAGCACGACGTTGCGCAGGGTGTGCAGGGTGATCTGAAAATCTTCGGGCGACCAGGTGCGCCCAGGGCCACCGGCGAAGATGGTGTCGCCCACGATGACACTCTGGCCGCCAAGATCGCGCAGGCAGATCTGATCGACGCAGTGGCCCGGTGCGGCGTAGACGCGCAGCCGCCCGTCCCCCAACGCCACCTCATCGCCGGTGGCGAGGGTGCGATCTACGGCCAAATGCATGCTGTTGTGGTGCGGGGCGGCGTGGGCCAGCAGCGGCACACCCAAGTGGGCACGTAACGCGGCTAAAGCGCCAATGTGGTCGGCGTGGGTATGGGTCAGGATGATGCAGCTAGGCGTCGTATCGGCCAAAAGCGTCAAGAGGCGCTCCGGCTCGGCCCCAGGATCAATCAAAGCACTCACGCGCTGCGTCGGGCAGACAAGGGCGTAGGCATTCATGGGCCAGGGGCCGACGCTACAGGTACGCACTTCGAGGGCAGACATAGGCGGCTCCGTTTCGTCGCACCTCCGGTGGGGTGGATGGGCTTCGCCTCAAACCCTCTTTTTTCTTCCGTGTTGGCGGCGAAGCCGCCAACACGGAAGAAAAAAGTCATGCGGGGGAGGCGTAGCCTCCCCCGCACCCTCGCCGGATGGCGTAACGTAATAACGTAATGCGCGACGTTAGGCAACGGGCCTAGTATAGCAGGTATTCACTTCAGACCAAGCCGCATATTTGCGCGAGTACGGCATAGCTGCATTGGCAGGGCTGGTTGATGGCAGTTGAACATAGACGAGATGTGGTCGCATGGCACCAATCTTGGCCGCTACGTGCTTCTGGTATAAAGCATGCGCTTTGGTACCATTGAAGTATATTCGTTGTATATGACGATGGTTGGCAAAAAACGTAGCGAAGTCGTTTGGAACGACCGATGCGCTAGCGATGTCAGAATCGAGGCTTGATTCACGCGTGCAGCATTGAACAACATCCCAAAGCGCGATCCGGGCTGTCTGGAGCGCCAACAGCCGCTCCGCATAGGCTGCTTCGGGATGGAAACCAACGATGTGCGCCATGAACTTCCAAAAGAGATTTCTCGGATGCGCATAGTACTGACCGGCTGCAAGTGATGCCTTCCCTGGCATCGTGCCAAGAATCACTATTTCGGCTGCCTCAGAGCTGATCGGGGGAAAGCTGTGAATATACAATGGCAAGCTCATCCTTCGTCGGTGTCTGTTTGCAGGAAGGTCTTGACGATCCGTTGCGGTAACGCAGGCTTATTCGGCCCAGTGCTTATACCATTTACGCAACACCGCAAAAGTAACGCTGTCACGCGGCTCCTGTCACCCTGAGTATGAAATGGCCTGCGGGCCAGTGGCCCGTGAGAAACAAGAATTCTGTCACCCTGAGCGCAGCGAAGGGTCTCTTGTCGGTGAGGAGAGATGCTTCGCTGCGCTCAGCATGACAGCGCTTTGGTGACTTCTGCGCCATTGCCCTTTATGCCACAAACAAACTTCCCTCCGTCGTGCCCGCCGGGGAACTCTGACGTAGCCGCCGTGTTAGTTCGCTGCTGCTGATCTCCCCATGCAATGCGGCGGTGAAGGCGTTGCTGATCGCTGTGACTTGCGCTGCGTTTTCGTGGACAAACTCGATCCGGTAGGCGCTGATGCCCACGGTGCGCCACGCCTCTAGGTGGCGGCTCGCCTCTTGCGCTTCGGCACCGAAGACGGTGTTGCGACAACCCACGTCGGCCATGACGGGGTGGGCGCGCCCGTGCTGGTCGCGTAGGGCGATGCGCTGCGTTGCGCACGGGTGGCCACAGTCGCGGTAGCTGCTGCCTTTGGAGAGAAAACGGCAGAAGACGCAGTGTTCGCTGTGGAAGACGGGCAGGTGTTGGTAGGCGATCACCTCAAGCGGCGCGGGGCCTAACGTTTGCGCCAAGTGGCTGATCTGTGCCGCGTTCAGGTCGTGCGTCGGCGTGATGCGCGTGAGGCCCATGGCCAAGAAGTGGCGAGCGCTGAGTACGTTGGCGATATTCAGACTGAAATCGCCGTGAATTTCGATTACGCTTTCAGTGTCAAGGGTGTGCAGCAACCCGCTGGAGCGCACGAGGATCGGGCAGTTCAATGCCCGCAGGAAGGACACAATGCGCTCCTCGTTGGGCTTGAGGATGCGCGGGCTGGCCACACGCACGGCGATGCCTGCCGCTTGCACTTGCTCTACCGCCGGACGCAGCCCGTAGAGATCGAGGTAGTCGAGCGTGATGCTGGCCGGGCGTAACGCTAACGCCGCTGTCAGTTGTTCACTGGTGCGCACGAGCAGGTGGAGTTGGGGTGTAACCGGGTGGCCCTCACCCCCCGGCCCCCTCTCCCACGTTGTGGGAGAGGGGGAGGTTATGGTATGCGAGTCCGCAGCTACAGATGGGGTATTGGGATGCGCCAAATGGCCCTCACCCCCCGGCCTCCCTTCGGCAGGCTCTGGTTCGACAGGCTCACCAACCGGGCCACGCCTCTCCCGCGTTGCGGGAGAAGAAGAGACGGGAAGATTGGTGATCGGGGTGCTTGGGATGGCCCTCACCCCCCTGCCCCCCTCTCCCGCGTTGCGGGAGAGGGAGGGGGCGGAAAGATTGATTATGGGGGTGCTTGGGATGGCCCTCACCCCCCTGCCCCCCTCTCCCGCGTTGCGGGAGAGGGGGGGGAGATGTTGAGATACTTGGTGTTCCGACTCTCCCCGCGTCCCCGCCTCTCCGTCTCCCCGCGTCTCCGCATCCCCGAATCTTCGCCTCTCCCCTTGGCGCTCCGCCAGCGCCTCCGTCGCCTCGCGGCGCAGGTTGTTGAGCCACGAACTGGGGGCGAAGGGTTCGCCTGTTATGTCGAGTTCTAGTTCAGCCAACTCGTAGGGCGTCGTGCCTAAGCGCCCCAACTGCTCCTCAAGGTAGGCGGCGCTGAGTCCGCGTTGGCGCGCTGCGCCCAGGGGTTCGGTCGAGCGCACGGTGACCTGGATATCCGGGTTGGCAATGAGCCGCCAGGTTAGCTCTAGGGGTGCGCCAACGCGGGCGTAGGCGCGTACATGCAGCGGCTGACGGCGCACGGGGGCGGCGGGTTGCAGGAGCGGGCGCACCACGCGATCCAGTTCGGGATCATGGGTGCGCCATAAAAGATCGCCGCTGCGGATGCGCCGCAGGTCGAGATCGTCGTAGCCAAACTCTAGCTCCAGCAGCCCGTCACGCGCCGCATGCACATGGTAGACGCGCCCCCCCTCTTCGCGCTCTTCGGGGCTGCGCCACGCGGCGGCGTCAAAGACGAGGCCGTCGCCCGCTTTGAGCGGTGCCACTGCTGCGACATCGGCTACCGGTTCCACCAGCACACTCGCGGTGAGCACGCGCACGACGCGCCCCACCAACACCCCACGGTGGCGCGGTGCGCGCCCCTGCACAACGGCCTGGTGGTTGGTGCCGCTGAGGAAGAAGCTGCCCATGCCGCGTGAATAGACCTGCTCTAATTGGATCGCTTCGCGGCGGGTGATGCTCAACGGCAACCCGGCCCACGCCTCGTCCACCGCTTTACGATAGGCCGCCGTGGTGAGCGCGACGTAGGCGGCATCTTTGTAGCGCCCTTCGATCTTGAGCGCCGCGACGCCCAATTCGACAATGCGCGGCATGAGCGGCAGCGCATAGAGATCGCCCGGCGAGAGCAGGTAGCGCGCTTCGGCCAAAGGGCGCAGCGCCCCATCCACAAGCAACTCATAGGGCAGACGGCACGCTTGGGCGCACTGGCCGCGATTGGCGCTACGCCCGCCCCACGCCTCCGAAGAGAAACACTGGCCTGAATAGCTCACACAGAGCGCGCCGTGGGCAAAGATTTCCAGTTCGAGCGCACTTGCCTGGCGAATCGCCGCAATCTCGTCGAGCGCCAGTTCGCGCGCCAAAACGACGCGCTTGAGGCCGAGTTGCGCCGCAAAGGCCACCCCCTCCGCCGAGGTGAGCGACATCTGGGTCGAGCCGTGCAGTTCAACCTCGGGTAGCAGCGCACGCAGCCGATGCGCCATGCCGACATCCTGCAGAATCAAGGCATCCGCGCCAGCGTCGGCAATCGCCAGCGCCATTTGTGTTGCCGCCTCAAGTTCGGTGTCGAACATGAGCGTATTGAAGGTGACATAGCCCTTCACGCCGCGCCGATGGAGCGTGCGCATCACCTCAGGCAACTCAGCGAGCGTAAAGCCCACCTTAGCCCGTGCGCTAAACTGCGTCAGGCCAAAATAGACCGCATCGGCCCCCGCCTCAATCGCGGCGTGCAGTTGCGGCCAATGGCCAGCGGGACTCATGATTTCGGGTTTTTTGTGCATCGTGACAGCATAACATAAGGGCGTGACCAAAAGGCGTAGGAAGGGTGCGCGAGGGAACCAGGTTCCCTCGCATCCTCCCCCTGTCCGGCGGGGCGGGGGGCGTAGCCCATACGCATGAACGTAAGCCTCTGGCGGGCCTGCCGGCGGGGGCTCGGGGGCATGGCCCAATACCTTTCAAATAAGGGAGAGCATAGACCTCACAGGTC
>RSAS01000237.1 GCA_003934145.1 Candidatus Viridilinea halotolerans
CAACAAGTGGTGCTGCGCATCCTCAAGCGCAAGTTTGGCGCTCTGAGCGCTGCGCTGGAGACGGACATACGTGCTCTTACCCCGCCGCTGTTGCTCAACCTGAGCGAAGCCCTGCTCGATTTCGCCACCCCCGCAGATCTGCAGACGTGGCTGCAAGAACATGCGTAGGAGTATTGATTCTAGGAGCCACGGATAGGTTATTGGAATGCCCTGGAAGAACCTCACCCCCATGGCCCAATACCTTTCGAATAAGACCTCACAGGTCTGCTCTGACACATGAGAACCACATCAGCAAAGACCTGTGAGGTCTTTGCTCTCCCTTATTTGAAAGGTATTTCCCCATGGCCCCCTCTCCCGCTTGCGTTTAAGGGCGGACAGAAAACGTGTGCGTTGCCCGTAAGAACCGCATTGCAACGCTAAGAATCTCGATGCCTTCTCCCCTCTCCCACAACGTGGGAGAGGGGGCAGGGGGTGAGGGCCATCCGTGGCTTCCCCATCACCTGTTCGTGGCCCTTAGATTCAATGTTCTGTCCGCCCATGAGATCCCAGTGGGGAGGAAGCGGAGGGCTACGCCCTCCGCTTCCTCCCCACCAAACAGTAAAACCGATCGCCGCAAGGCGAAGCTAGGCAATTTTTCGGGAAATTGCACCAAAAACCGTAACTTTTGGCCCCTTCCAGCGGTACATATAGTGAGTACCTTTTTGCAAGCAAGGAATCACTATGCACATCCCCGCTGCCAATTTCGACGGGGCATGGAAGGAAGCCCTGGAACACTACCTGCCCGCCTGTTTGGAACTGCTTTTCCCCGAGGTCTACGCGGGGATTGACTGGACGCAGCCGGTTAAAGACGAACCGCTCACTCTCTTGCAGGTCAACCCTGAGGTGCGCAAGGGCAACCAGTACGTTGATAAACTGGTGCAGGTGACGCGCCTCGACGGCGAGCGTACCATCGTCTTTGTGCATCTGGAGATTCAGGCGCAGCGCGACGATGCGTTTACCGAGCGCATGTTTTGCTACC
>RSAS01000055.1 GCA_003934145.1 Candidatus Viridilinea halotolerans
TCTTGCCTCTTTACCGAGATCTTCGCCGCCACAGGTGCCACGTTGGTCGCTGTAGATATCTCAGGTGAGATCCTTAATTTGGCTCGTGGCCGAAACCTACCAACTCAACAGGTCACCTTCCTTGAGAAGCGATTTGAAGAGTGCGACGTAGAAGGCCCCTTCGATGCGATTATTGGCTCATCAATCCTGCACCACCTTGAGGTCGAAGCATCTCTTGTCCGGATCTTTGAGATGTTGAAGCCCGGCGGGTTAATAAGCTTTGCTGAACCGAACATGTTAAATCCCCAAATCCTCGTTCAGAAAAATATCCCTCTTGTCAAGCGCATGTTGGGCGACTCGCCCGATGAGACTGCCTTTGTTCGCTGGCAAATGGCTAAGCAACTGACGTCGGTGGGCTTCGAAGATGTCAGTGTGACTCCGCATGATTGGCTTCACCCCGCCACTCCGCGCCCCCTTATCCCCGCCGTGCGTAAGCTCGGCTTCTGGCTGGAGGTCACGCCAGGACTACGTGAACTGGCGGGTTCGGTCTTTATTCGAGCAAAGCGTCCTGTCTAACCTACTCTCCGGTGGTGTCTCGTTACGCAGCCTCATGCCCGCATGGAGCTTTGGCTTTTGGCGTGGCGTTGAAGCCTGTATGCCCCATAGCGCGATGTTTGCCTGCATTGTAGTCAAGCGGGGAAATGCATGAAGAAGTATCGGCTTGATCTTAGCGTTGCCGTCGTGGTCTTTATCATAGCTCTTTTGGAGCGTATTCGTATAACGTACGAATATGCTTGGATTTTTGCTGAGCCGGTGAAGTTTGTGCAAGGAGATGATGGTCACTATTTTGCTATTATGATGTCTCTTTTAGAACATGAAGTCTTTGGGATTGAGGGTGTGCCTACCGCTTACCGAATGCCCTTTTTTCCGCTGTTTGGTGCGTTTTGGCATTGGCTCTTAGGGCCTGAACCATATGTTATATTGCCGGTATTATTGGTGCTTGGTGCTTTTATTCCGGTTGGAACCTATCTGCTTGCGCGTTATTTTATTAATCCGCTGTCAAGTTTTATTGTCTCATGCCTGATGATTTTTGATAAAGATATGGTTGTGTATAGCATGCTCTACATGACCGAAATTCTTTTCTGCTTTTGTGTTCTTTGGGGCATGCTTGCGTTTGGGCAGGTGCAGCAGACATTGCGTTGGCCCTGGGCAGTTATAACCGGGCTGCTCTTTGGCTGTGCGACCCTCACACGAGCCAATTTTGGGCCGTTTGTCTTTGTGGTCTTGCTCTGGTTCATCTGGCTGGGGCGAGCGCGCTCGCAAGCCGCTCGGGAGGGGCGCGGGGAGGGTTTGGCCCGCCCCGCAAACCCCCACCCACCCGCTCGGGAGGGGCGCGGGGCCGCAAGCCCCCACCCACCCGCCTACCTGAAGAGCGCCATAACGCATGCCGTCATCATCGGCGCCATTGTGGGGGCCATGTGGCTGCCTTGGGTGATCCGCAACTACCTGGTATTTGAGGCGTTTATTCCCTTTACCACCCAAGGAGGTAGTGCCTATTACGGGATCTACCACGATCAGGTTGCCAACCAGCCCTTCGGCATAAAGTATGGCTTGTGGCAGAATCTCACCCCGCCGGTCTCGGACGCGATCCTCCAAGATAGCGTTGCGCTTGATCGTGTGCAGCGCGAACTTGCCCGCAATTGGATCCAGGAACATCGCTACGAAGCAGCAGTGCTTGCCCTAATGCAAGTCTTCCAGCTTTGGGCACCTTTTAGCGAGAATCCGCTTGCGATGATTATCTACACGCTGATCGGTTTACCCGCTTTGGCCATCTTTGCGCTACGTGACAAGCATCCAATGCTCATTTCTTGGCTTATCCTGGCCTTTATGATGAGTGCCATGGCGCTCGCCTCGGTAGGCGTGGCCCGTTATGCCTACCCGCTACGTCCGGTTCTGGCCTTAACGACGTTCATGCTCTTTCAGGAAGTAGCACAGCACATAAGTAAGCGGCGGGGTATGCTGGCTATACGCGATACGTGATGGGCGAGGGGGGGAGAGACTCTTTTGAGTTGCCGCTTGCTATGAGGCATATCCTACTCATCACTCGTCATTCGTATGATCTGTGGTATAGTCTTCGTGATCAGACCTCCGGGTTGGCCGATATTCTGGCGCTGCTGCGTTACATCGCAGCCGTCGGCGTGTCCGTTCAGAGGGTAAAGACTCTTTTGGCAATCGACAAGTATGTGACGCTGCAAGATGTCATTGACGTGGTGGGCGCAACAATCCCCTTGGGAGGTGCGCTAATGGGTACCATTGCCGAAGAATTGATTGAGCCAGGCGCGGATTACCGCGTATTGATTGACATCCTCGCTGCGCACTTCGGTGAGCGGTTGAAGCTGACGGTACTCTTCGGGTCGCGCAGCCGCAGCGAAGCGCGTAGCGACAGCGATCACGACGTGACATCATTGAGATGGCCTCTTTCATCTGCACCTATAGTGCAGAAGGTCTTAGTAGTCGCCTACCACTACCCGCCTGCCGATCATGCTGGTACCCGTCGTGTAACCTCTTTTGCTCGGTATCTGCCTGATTTGGGCTATCGTCCTGTCATTCTTACGACCAATGCGCGTGGCAGCCAAGTGACCGATAATGAACACCTGATCTTTCGCGCTTCCGAGCTTTCAGGTCTCCTCGCACGTCCCTATCGGGCATGGCAACTGCGCAACCTGCCTAAGCAGCAGCAGGCTAATGCCGCTGCTATTGCAGCCGATAGCCGGGTTTCGCGTCGGTTGAACGACTGGTTGATTCCCGACATCCACATCACATGGCTTCCTTTGGCTCTGCGTAAGGGTTTACAACTGCTCCGCGAGCAACCGATCAAGCTGATCTTCAGCTCATCGCCACCAGCGACAAGCCATCTCGTTGCTCTGCGGCTCAAACAGCTAACTGGCTTACCCTGGGTAGCTGATTTTCGTGATGGCTGGATGTTTGAACCGCCAAATCCCGCCCCATTGAAACATCTATTGCGCACAAAGGTTGAGTCTGCTCTTGAACAACGAGTAGTTTTAGGTGCAGACCGCATCGTGACTGTGAACCAAGTTATCGCCGACGATTTCGCACGACGTTACCCAGAAATAGCACACAAAATAGTTATAATTACTAACGGTTATGATCCTTCCGATTTTGTCGCACTCAAACGCAAGGTGAAGGCGACGAAACTGCGCTTTGTCCACACCGGTGCATTGAGTCTGAGTCGTGCGGCAACATCAATTGCGGGCCTACTGACAGCTTTGAAGCAGTTGCAGGTTAGTATGCCAGCATTGACGAACAACCTTGAGTTGCTTCTTGTTGGTCAACTGACGGAGATCGAGCGCACCATCATTGCCAATGCCCATCTGGGGGAGCGTATCAGGCTGATAGGTTCTGTTTCGCACCAAGAGGCACTCCAATGGCAAGCAGATGCTGATGCCCTCGTTTTAGTGACCGTGCCAGGCACCACCAGCGTTACCACGAGTAAACTCTTCGAGTATCTCGCTAGCGGACGGCCCATTTTGGCGCTGACTGGACGATCGTCAGCAGCCGAGATCATTCGCGAGCTTGATGCTGGGATTGTGGTTGCCCCTGATGATGCGGCAGGTATCCAGCAGGCGATTGTGCAGTTGCACGCACGCTGGCTCGCCGATGATCTGCCCACGAAGCGCGACCCTCGCGTAGAGCGCTACAGCCGACCACGTCTGACAGCCGAACTCGCGCACTGTTTCGATGCACTCCTCGCACAATGATTCGGAAAGGGGGGAAGCTGGTGTCAGCAATCGATCTGAACTACGCCACCACGCAGGCTGATGTTCAGTTAAAACCCATTCTTTCGATCATCATCGTCAATAGTGATGGATTGCAGGATACCCTGGCATGTCTTGCGTCAATCTATCAACATCCGCCGCAAGTGGCTTTTGAGGTTGTGGTCGTTGATAATTGTTCGCGTGAACCCTGTCTGCCAACCATTGGCGAACGTTTCCCACAGGTACGCAGGCTCATGGCAGCAGCACGGCAGGGCTTTGCGAAGAACTACAACCAGGGGTTACGCGTGGCTGGTGGCGACTACCTGCTGGTACTCAATAACGATACGCTGATATCGGCGGGGGCGCTCGATGTTTTGCTTGAGGCGTTGCGGGCCGAACCAGACTACGCTATGGTTGGCCCGCGTCTAGTTGGCCGTGATGGAGTGATTCAGCCCGTCTGTGCGCGCGATCTCCCTACCCCGTTAAGCTACCTTGTCGCCCAAGTGCTGCTCGACGCCGGGCTGCCGCTGGGTCGCCTGTGGCAACGTTGGTTGGTGCGGCAAGGTACTCGTCGCCGTAGTGGGCCGGTTCCCTGCATCAGTGGGGCATGCATGCTACTCAGGCGCAGTGATTTGGAAAAAGTAGGCTTACTTGATGAGGGTTTTGATTTCTACTATGAAGATGTTGAATGGTGCCACCGCTTTCAGTCCTATGACAAAAAAGTGGGTTTTGTCGCCGAGGTTACCATCACGCACGTAGGCGATCAATCGCTTTCACGGGTCAAAGTCTGGGCAAAACGCAGCGAGTACCTGAGCGCACAGCGCTATTTCACTCACTACTACTGTCTTTCAGAGCGCCAGCAATATCTCATCTGGTTAGCAACAAGCTTTAACTATTTGATGCGCGGACTGATTATGCTGCTTGCTGAAGCGCTCGATAAGCAAACGCGCTATGCACGCGAGTACATCCTGCTTTGGCGGTGGTTGCTCACGCAGCGCCCTAACGGGCACGAGAGGGACTGAGTTGTATCAAAAAGGTGTAGGAGGAGTGTAGCGAGGGAACTATAGTTCTTCAGATAAAGAATCCGACTAAGCCGCCAGGGCGCAGGAGGCCTT
>RSAS01000563.1 GCA_003934145.1 Candidatus Viridilinea halotolerans
GGGCCATGCCCCCGAACCCCCGCCGGCAGGCCCGCCAGAGGCTTAAGTTAATGCGCATGCGCACGTACCCCCACCGGGGTTGGGGGCGGCACAGCATACGCACGGAAGGGGAAATTTTTCGGGGGCCATACCCCTTCGACTAGGCTCAGGGCAAGCCCGAACCCCCGCCGGAAGGCCCATTAGGGGCTGCGCCGCCCCATGCGCACCATAGCAGAAAGAACCACCATGACCACGCGCCAAGATAATCTCACCGTCACCCTCCACTGGCTCCACGCCGGACAGGAGCAGACCACCACCGTGGTGTGCGAAGATAGCCCACCGGCGCAATTGTTGCCGCTGCTGCTCGCCGGATGCAATTTAGCGGCCAACCAGCCCTACCAGTTGCGCGAAGGGGCCGCCGACGGGCGCGCCCTGCGCGAAGCGATTGCCCTCAGCGCCCAAGGCATTCGCAGCGGCTGCCATCTCTGGCTGAGCGACAAGGTTGTTGAGCGGCGTGTGCGCTGCCTGATCAGCCTGCCCGACGGCGGCGACATTCTTGCTCCCACACGAGGCATCGCGCTCACGCGGAGTTGGTTGCTCCAACTGCTCGCCCTGAGCAACCCAACCGCCCATGCTCGCGAAATCACCCTGCTCGAACAGCGCAACTCCGCCTTCGCCTACGTCTCCAAGCGCCCGCACTGCACCATCAGGCCCAACATGGACGGCGCATGGATCGTGGCCAGCGAACGCAACGACATCGCCACGCTGCTCAACGGCGTCCGTCTTGCTCCGGGCGTCCCCGCGCCCATCGCCGACGGCGACCGCCTCACGCTTGGCGATGGGGGGCTCGGCTTGCGTTTAGGGTTGGTGTGAAGCCGGTTTGTGGTGCGTTGGCGGCGGGGCCGCCAACGCGCTGCAAACAAGCCTCTGGCGGGCCTGCCGACGGGGCTTCAGGGGCATGGCATTCTTCCCCACTTGAAGGCTAGCTTTACGGAAACTCTTTACACATCTCAAAACCGTGTAAGGCAAAGTGGG
>RSAS01000133.1:0-1873 GCA_003934145.1 Candidatus Viridilinea halotolerans
TCCCAATCACCTATCCGTGACTTGCCGAGCGAATGTTCTGTCCGCCCTTAAACTCTTGGGGGCCATGGCCCCCAAGAGATGATTGGCCTGCCGCCCTCGCCCCTCCTAATCGTCCCCGCGCCGGATCAACTCCACGCCGAGCAAGCGCAACTGGATTTCACTGGGTGTGCCCGCCAACTCCGGGAAGCGATGGGCACAGACGCGCTCGAAGCACTGGATCTCGCGCCCTTCGTCGTCGCGATCAAGCGGGCTGATGGGTAAGCCCCAGATGAAGAGCGCCAAGGGACGACTCCAGAAGGTGCGGAAGGGCCGTCCGACGAGGTGGCCCGTTTCGACTACGTACCAACGCCGATCCTCGTCGTCCAAGTCTTCAACCCTAATCGTCGCAGGGCGACCGTAGCCCAATTCGGCAGCGAGGCGCCCGAGTTGTACCCCAGGGCCGTTAGGCCGCAACTCGAAACGGGCGCGCTCAAAGATCTGTATGATCGTGCCATCGGTGAGCGTGCGCGTTTCGGTGAGCGGGAAGCCAAAGGTGACCAGACCGCCGCTGCTCTCCCAGGTGGCGCGGAAGCGCACATCAATGCGCTCGAGGCTGAGCCGTGGCACCTCAACAATCACGGGCGGCGCTGGCACCACCACCACCGGCACTGGCACCGGCACGAGCAGTACGGTGCTGGGCAGAGCTAAGCGGCGCAAACCGCCCGTGTCGCTATACTCAATCCGACTGTCGAGCCGGAAATGGACGTTGCCTTCCGCGTTGCCCCGTGCCCGCACGTTCAGACGGTAGCGTACATTCACCACCACCGGCGTGTGGCTCTGGATCACGTTGTACTGCCCAATCCCGATGATTACCCGTCCGCGTACGCGTTCAATGACATAGCCTACACCCTCACTGAAGAGAACTTCGCTCAGGTCGAAGTCGTCGTCGTCATCATCGTCATCATCGTCATCATCGTCGCTGGCGGGAGGACGAACCAGTTCCAGCACGAGGCGTGTGCCCCGGGCGCGTCCGCCATTGTTCCTGATGCTGATCTGGATGTTGACAAAGACAACATTGTTGATCACCTCAATCCGTGAGGTGACTACATCATCACGAATGATGATCTCGGCATCCGGTTCGGGCGGTGGTTCATCGGCAGGGGGCGGATCGGCAGGGCGCGAGCAGAGATTGTCGTCAACATTGACGTGCGTAGACGAACCATTCAACTTCAGTCCTGCGCCTAACAGGGTGCCGGTAACATGATTATTGCTGCCCGAAACTTCGATCACCCCCCGAGGCGCGTACACGATACCGTGAAGTTGATTGTTGCTACCCGCAAGCTTCAGCACTTCATCGTCATTGTCTTGCTCACCAGCGAAAAAGAGCAGGCCATTGCTATAGGCGCGGGCCTGCATATTCGAACCACTGACTTCGATCGTACCCGCTGCGACGATCGTAAAGGTGCCGCCTACATTGCTCGCACTGATCTTGGCATCGCCAGTGACGTAGTAGAGACCATCGAGAACGGTGGTTTCTGCTACCTCAAAATCTCCCGTAATCACGCGATAACTCCCCGCAACTACGGCAGCCGCCCCACCCGCCCGGTAGTCGGCGAGGTTGTAGCTGAATGGTGCTTGCGCTACCGCCACGCGGCTTGGGCTAGGGTAGCGATTATTGTCGCCGCTATCCCGAAAACGGGTGACATGCGTAATCGTGCGCTGAAATTGGTTGTTCGCGCCGCTGATGCGCATCCCCGCGTTGCTGTGGGTCAATCCATTAATTCTGAGCGAACTACCTGAGACGTTAATACGCGTATTGCCATCATCGTCATCATCGTTATCGTCATCGTCATCGTCATCGTCATCGTCATCGTCATCGTCATCGTCATCGTCA
>RSAS01000133.1:1973-4865 GCA_003934145.1 Candidatus Viridilinea halotolerans
CGTCATCGTCATCGTCATCGTCATCGTCATCGTCATCGTCATCGTCATCGTCATCATCGTCATCGTCATCGTCATCGTCATCGTTCTCCCCTCGAGCATGAGCCCAAAGCGCGTAGCCGTTGCTACACTGGGGGGGACTGGACTGGGCGGCTACGGTGCGCACCGGCAGCAACGCCCCTAGCATCATCATGGCCAAAAACACGAGTCCCCATGGCGTAAAACGACGGATGCCTGTGGTCACATTCAGCCTCACTTTCTTTTATACTGAGCGGAAATTGAAATGTCCCTATGTGGTCTGGCCAAACAGGTGAAATTTTTCAGTCATGAGTGAGGCCAGTTCACCGGTGTAGTCGTCAAGGTGCTTCAGCACGTGCTGGATAGCCGTGCGAAATTCGCCAAAGGTGGCGTAGAAGCGGTTCCGCGTGACGTGTTTGCGGAGAAACTTCCAGAAGCGTTCGATCAGATTGAGGTTCGGCGAATACGGTGGTAAGAACAGCAGGGTGATCTCGAGTTCTTTGGCGAGGTCTTGCACCCGACCGGCGCGCTGATAGCGGGCATTGTCAAGCACGACCAGAATGGGAAGGCCGGGATGCGCCGCTCGCAGTTTCTGGAGTAACTGGCAGACCATCTGAGCATCACACGAGATCGTATCCTCGATCGCGACGAGGGAATGATCATCGGGGGAATAGGCCCCAAGCACGTTGAGGCGACTCCGGCCCGTATTCGTCTTCAGTTCCACCGTTCGGTTCCGTTTGATCCAGCCCTGGCTCGGCACTGCTTGATGTAAGAGGTGGGCGGCATCCACAAAATAGAGGCGTCCTTGTGGCCCTAAGAGCCCCTTTTTTCGGCGTAGCTGGTGAGCCACGCCGCTTGTGCCGCTGGGTCGGCCTTGGCCGGTACTGGGACAGGCTGTTTGTAGCGGTAGCCTAGGCGCTGGAGGAGTTTGCGCATGCCGCTTTCTGTATAGCTGACCTGGAAGGTGGTCTCGACCCAGGCGAGCGCTTCCTTGGTGCTACGCACGGTACTATCAAGCCATGCCATCAACTGTTCCTGTTGCGGCTGGGTGAGAATCGGGTCGTTGCCCCCTGATTGGATGGTGCAGAGTGTCTCAATGCCCGCGTCCACAAAGATATGCATCCAGCGCGTGATCGTCTTGGGATTGACATGCAGAATGCGGGCAACCGCATCACGATTGTGTCCGGCATCAAGCAGGAGGATGGCCTGAATGCGTTCGCTGATGCGACGCTCGGCGGTCTGCTTATAGCGTCGCTCGAGATCGTCTCGCTGGTTGCGGGTTAACGTAAACAGTTTCTTGCGCATGGCCTTCCTCCATCAAAACCTTATGCCGTTAGCATACCCCAACCCGCTTCGTTCCGCAACGCTGAAAAGGGACATTTCAATTTCCGAGCAGTATACTCTACTCCTACGACCCTCCTCCAATCCCCAGGCGCGGCGCTTCCGCACGCAGGGCGGCGATAACCTCGGCAATCAGATCATCAAGATTCATGCCAATGACTTCAGCCCCGTGGTGCATACCCGGGCGGCTAACTTTAGCGGCAAAGGCTTTGTCTTTGAATTTCTTCTTGACCGAAGCGACTTCCACGCTCGCAATATTCTTATCGGGGCGCACCAGCGCCACAGCAGTCACAAAACCACTCAGTTCGTCCACCGCATAGAGCGTGCGTTCCATTGGGCTTGCTGGGGCAATGCCGCTATAGTCGGCGTGGCTGAGGATGGCACGCACCACCTCAGTGCCCCAGCCAGCCTCGCGCACATAGGCCACGCCATAGAAGGGGTGGCCCGGCAACGTTGCAGGCACCGGCTCACCCGCGATCAGCGCCTCTGCGAGCGCAGTGGTCGCGGGGCCTTCCGCAGGCATATCCGGGTAGCGCTCAAAATCCATATCGTGCAGCAGGCCCACCGCCCCCCAGAGATCTTCATCAGCGCCTGTCTTGCGTGCAAAATGCACCATACAGGCCGCGACCGCCTCGCAATGCTTGCGTAGACTCTCAGCCTGTACCCATTCGTACAGGGTGGCACGGGCACGTGTGGTTTGAGTTGACATAGTGTTCACTCCTCTTAAATTAATTTGAGGGGCCGCAGGCCCCCTGGGTGTGACCAGAAATTGGCGGGAAGGGTGCGCGAGGGAACCAGGTTCCCTCGTACATCCTTCCTGCCAACAGCGAACAAAAAATGAGAAAAAACACGAATTTCTGCGCACGACCGTAACTTTTTGCCCCTTTTTACGGTATATACATAAGAACCATTTTAGCCCCCTAGCGGGAAAGGAGTATCACCGTGCGTTGTCGCCACTTCACCCTTCGTCGCCACCCCCATTACGCCCAAGAGGATGCCGAACAACTCAACGAATTCATGCGCCAAGTGAGTGTCTACACCGTGCAGAGTAGCAACAGCGAAGGGGGTTGTTGGTCAGTGTTGGTCTTCTACGATGAGGAAAACGATGCGGAACGTCCCGTCAATATGGACGAAACGCAAACCGCAAATGAACCACTGAACAGCGCCGAGCAGCATACCTATGCGCAACTCCAAGCGTGGCGTAAACAGCGAGCGCTGCTCAAAGAGTGTCCTGCCGAATTCTTAGTTGACGACAGCACCTTGAATACCATTGTCCGTAGCTACATGTCGGCTGGCGTGGCCAACACATTGGCCAATGATGCGGATGGCGAGGGCTAGGCTCGTTGGGTGCCTTCGGCCCCCGAACCCCCAGGGGGGGATTTTCGGGGGCTTGGCCCCTTCGACTAGGCTCAGGGCACGCCCGCACCCCCGCCGGACGGTCTGCCTTGATGCGCGTATAGGGCGGTTACGTCGCCCCTCTCCCCCTCCCCTCCTCCCTCATCCCCTCTCAGGATACTGCTGGTTTATGCATTCGCG
>RSAS01000684.1 GCA_003934145.1 Candidatus Viridilinea halotolerans
GGACGCGAGGACGCGAGGACGCGAGGACGCGAGGACGCGAGGACGCGAGGACGCGAGGACGCGAGGACGCGAGGACGCGAGGACGCGAGGACGCGAGGACGCGAGGACGCGAGGACGCGAGGACGCGAGGACGCGAGGACGCGAGGACGCGAGGACGCGAGGACGCGAGGACGCGAGGACGCGAGGACGCGAGGACGCGAGGACGCGAGGACGCGAGGACGCGCCTCACGCATCCTCGCATCCTCGCATCCTCGCCTCTCTCCTCACACCTTAATCCCCAACTCAGCGAGGCGTTCCGCCGTCGGCTCGCCGGTGCGGCTCCAGCCGTGGCGGCGGTAGTATTCGGCGAGGAGTTCGGGGAGGGGCGGGGTAAAGCCTGCGGCCCGGCCTTCCGCCAAGGGTTCTGTACTCCAGCGTTGGGGCAGTTCATCCGCGCCGCCATTATCGGCGTAGCGCTGGGCAAAGAGGCGTTCGAGGGTGACGATGCGCTCGCCGATGCGCGCCATGTCGCCACCGGAGAGGGTGACACCGGTGGCGGCGGTGATGATGGCGAGCAGTTCGCCGGGCGAGACCTGGTAGCCCATGAGTCCAAGGCGGCGACAGAGGCCTGCGCCATCCAGCACCGCCGCGAAGCGTTCGTGCCAGATCAGGCGTGCCACCTTGTGCTGGGTACTATGCGGCTCGGCGGCCTGCTCAGGCAGCCAAGCGGGCGGCTCGTTCACCAGTTCATCGAAGTACATGGCGTAGCGGTGATCGCCGCCAATTGGCGCGGTGGCCAACGCAAGGGCAAAGCCGGTCAAGGCGCGGGGATCGAGCGGAGGCATAGCCAAGCCCTTGACCTGGGGCGCGAAGGCGTTGCTGCCCCAAAAGACCTCTTGCATCTCGCCGACCCCAAGCGAGAGAATGTCGCGCTTCTCTTGGCGCGTCGCCAAGCGTTCGATGACCGCCAAGACGGCATCTTCATCGCCCCAGGGTAGTGTGCGCGAGGGAGCTAGGCCGCGATCTTGGCACTCCATCATGAACGCAATCGCCGCGCTTGTAGCGACGGGATCAAGGCCCAAGCGGAGGCAGCGTTGGGCAAGCTTAGCGAGAGTATCGAGGCTCTTGATGCCGCAGCGGGCACCAAAACCAGCGACAACCTCGAGGTCGGGAACGGGGAGGCTATCGCCCGAGCGGGTGGGGAGGTCGAAGTAGCAGGGCATCGGGCAACCGGCGCACCCACGGCTATGCTTAGGGCGAGCGGCAAAGGCGGCGCGGGCAAAGGCGATCTGCTCATCTAGGTCGCCACTGGATCCATTCTGCTCAGTCAAGGCGCCCACCTCAACCGCACGTCCGAGGAAATGGGCGCTACCCAATTCGCCGATACCGGCTGCGAGGGGGCTGGTGTCAACCCGGCGGCGGATAATGTCAAGGGCCAAGGCCAGGCGACGTTCGTCGGGCGGAATAATGGATGATCCGCCGCGAATAGCTACCGCCTTGAGGTGCTTGAAGCCCATAACCAAGCCAGCCCCGGCGGGCTCGGCCATGTAGCGCCCTTCAGCCACAATGCTCGCGTAGGAGGCCTCGGACTCACCGGCAGGCCCGATGCAGATGGTGGTCGTTGTATCGCCATGTTCGGCGCGCAGGGCCGCAGCAGTGGCGACGGTATCGAGGCCACGCAGTCGTTCGGCGGAACGCAGGCGCACATGGTCACCATCAATGTAAAGGTAGACCCATTCGGGGGCTTGGCCGCGCACGACGAGGACATCGTAGCCAGCGCGACGCAACTGTGCGCCCCAGTGGCCCTGCGCCCAGCCATAGCCAATCGCGCCCGTCAGGGGTGAGCGTGTGCCAACAACAAACCCACCACTGGCAAAGGCGTTTGTGCCCGCCAAGGGGCCAGCGGCAAAGATTAATAAATTCTCAGGCGCCATGGGCGGCGTATCGGGCGGCAGATGGTTCCAGAGCAGCCACGCAATTACGCCACGTCCGCCTAGGTAGTCACGTTCGACCGTCGCCGGAAGTTGCTGGCGCGCATGACCGCGCTCCAGGTCAATCGTAAGAGTACGCAAAGCCATAGGTTGTGCCAGCTTCGCTGGATATAGTTGCGGAAAAAAAGATATACACTCATTATAACGCGGTGATGCAACCGTTGTGGTAGTATAAAAGTAGTCTTTTTTTTCACAAAGAGTGTATCTGATGGCAAAGCGCACAACCGGTAACACAACTACGTCTGGGCGCACGCCTGCCGCGCAGGCGCGTGCCGAACGCCAGCATGCGCGCCACCAGGAGCGCCTCGCCGCCTTTGAGCGTCTCGACTGCCTCCGTGGTGCACCGCCGGGCGAATTAGCGCACCTGAGCGAGTTTTGCACCTTCCGTGCCTTTCAAGCGGGTGTGACGGTGTTGGGGCAGCAGCGTCACGAACGTTTCATCTTTCTGGTGCTGCGCGGCACGCTCGAGCTGCACCTGCGCGACAAGGATGGTTGCGAAGTGCTGATGGGGGTGCTGACGCAGGGCGATTGTTGTGGCGAAGGGCCACTCTTTGGTGAATTTTTCCGCCGCATGAGCGCTCTCGCGCAGAGCGATTGTTACCTGCTACAAGTGCCGCTCGATGAGTTACGCCAAGCGCAGGGCGCGCTGCCGATGGTGATGTCGGCCTTGCGGCTCATCTACAAGCGGCGCATGCTTGAAGCAACCCTCGCACGGGTGCCGTTGCTCAGCCAATTGCTACCGATGGAACGCCTTGCACTGGCTGGGCTGTTGCGTCCGACCAATTTTGCCGCAGGCGACCTGATCATGCAAGAGGGGAGCAACACCGATGCGCTCTACCTGATTGAACAGGGCCATGTGGCGGTGGAACAGGGCACACTCACTGTAGCCACACTGGGTGAGGGCGATTTCTTCGGCGAGATTGCGCTGCTCACCAGCCAACCCCACCGCGCCGGCGTGCGCGCCCTCACGCCAACTACCGTCCTTGCCCTTCCAGGGGCGCAGTTCCACCAGTTGATTGCCAGTCGTCCCGATCTGGAGGCCCAACTGCACACGGTAATCGCGCAGCGCATGCAGGCCACGGCGGCGCTCAGCAGCGACACGGAGCGCATGCATGCGATCGAATGGGCGGTACAGCGTGGCGTGCTGCGCGGCGCCTACCTCCTGGTGCGCAACCCGCAACGCTGCCCGCCCGCGTGTCGGCAATGCGAACTTGCCTGCGCCGAGCGCCACGGACGCTCGCGGCTGCAACTGGCAGGCGTAGTGATCAATGGGCTTGAGGTGGCCGAACACTGCCGCCAGTGCAGCGTTGGCCCCGAGTGCGCCGAAGTCTGCCCTGAAGATGCCTTTGAACGCACCGAGACGGGCGTGTTGCTGATTACCAACCGTTGCACTGGTTGTGGTGATTGTGTCCCGGCATGTCCTTACGCTGCGGTTGAATGCGTGGCGCTCCCCAAGCCTCCTGCGGCTCACGGCCCACTCTGGCACCTGCTCGGCTTGGCCATTGCCAAGGTGCGCGGTCAACCCATTCCCCTCCGCGAAGCCCCCTCCCCAACTCAGCGTGCCGACAAGTGCGACTTCTGCTATGGCCACGACGATCTCGCCTGTATTGCCCAGTGTCCTGCTGATGCGTTGCGCTTGGTGCCGGTGGAGGAGGTCTTTCCGTTGTAGTGTTTGGTTCGTTGTGTTTGGGGGCGTTTTGGCGGGGGCTTGGTCAAGAGTGTAACGTAAGAAGCCTCTTTCTGAAACCTTGTCTAGGGATGGTTCGTAGCGCCTTTACCGTCTGCCGCGCTGGGGGCGCGGGGGCATCGCCCCCGCAGAATCTCCCCGCCCGGCGGGGGGCGCGGGGGCATCGCCCCTAACATTCATGCGCGGGGGCGGCTTCACCGCCCCCGCGCAACAGAGAAGGATATTCGGCGACAACGAAGCCGTCCCCACACCCCCGCCGTAGCGTATACTATCAGGTAGGAGTGCGTAAAAACGTGAGACCTACAGCTTATGAAAGTAAGGAATGATCTATGGAGATCGAAGCCAAGTTCCGCATTGCTGCGTCTGAACTTGCCACATTGGCCAAACTTCGCCGTCTCGGTGCGTATACGCTGAAGCCCGCGCCTGCCCCCGAACAACAGGAGAACATCTACTACGATACGCCCGATGCGCGGCTGACCACCGCCCGCTACGGCTTGCGGGTGCGCCGCGTCGGCAGCCGCGCTTTGGTCACCCTCAAAGGGCCAGCCGAGGTGGGCACCGACGGCATCCATCGGCGCTCTGAGTTTGAGTTTCATGGCGATCAGCCCGATCCTACCAGTTGGCCCCCCGGCGTGGCCCGCGATCTCGCCCTCGCCCTCACGGGTGGCGCCGCCCTCGCCCCCTTGGCGGCAGTATTGACCGAGCGCTACGTGCTGCATGCCATCTTCAATGGTGTGGAGGTAGCCGAGATTTGCCTGGATCATGGCCTGTTGCGCGGCGGCGACCGCGAACAGCCCTTTGCCGAGGTGGAGATTGAACTGCTCTCCGCTGGCTCAGCCAACGACCTCGCCACTCTCGCCGCCGCACTGGGTGAACATGCCACCCTCGAACCCGAAAGCCAAACCAAGCTCCAGCGGGCGCTAGCGCTGCGTCAGTTGGTGCATGTGTAGGACAGGAGAACAGAGGAACAGGAGAGCAGGAGAACAGAAGAACAGGAGAGCAGGAGAACAGAAGAACAGGAGAACAGAAGAACAGAAGAACAGAAGAACAGAAGAACAGAGGAACAGAAGAACACCAAGAATCTCAGTATCTTCGCCCCCCTCTCCCGCTTGCGTTCATCGGCGGACAGAAAACGTATGCGTCTCCTTCTGGAACCCCATTGCAACGCCAAGAATCTCAATCTCTTCCCCCCTCTCCCACAAC
>RSAS01000343.1:0-2389 GCA_003934145.1 Candidatus Viridilinea halotolerans
GACCTCAGCCGACTAAAGTCGGCACTACCTAGGTGGCGCAAACGGTAAAGCTCCTGCGAACCATCCCTTACAATGATTCTTTCCGGCTATCGGCTATCAGCTATCAGCTATCGGCTATCGGCTATCAGCTATCAGCTATCGGCTATCACCAGCGTTCCGCTTCGGTCAAGGGACGTTCCAACTTGGCATACTCAACCCGCGCCGCCTGGAGGATGTGTTGCATCTGCACGGGGGTACCCGCGTCGGCGGCGAGGAAGGCGGCGTTGAGCGCGATGGTGCGGATGTTGCCCCCCGCGACGTTGAGCCGCGCCAACTTCTGCACATCCAAGCCCTCGGTTGGTGTCGCCGCCGGAAAGATGCGCCGCCACAACTCGGTGCGTTGCGCCACGTCGGGAAAGGGGAATTGCACCACAAAACGGATGCGGCGCAAGAAGGCTTGATCTAAAGACTGCTTCATGTTCGTGGTGAGAATCGCCAAGCCACGATAGGCCTCCATGCGTTGCAGCAGGTAGCTCACCTCAATATTGGCGTAGCGGTCGTGGCTATCTTTCACCTCCGAGCGCTTGCCAAAGAGGGCATCGGCCTCATCGAAGAGCAGCAGCGCCCCGCTCTCCTCAGCGGCATCGAAGATGCGCCGCAGGTTTTTTTCGGTTTCGCCGATATATTTGCTCACCAACGCACTCAGATCGATGCGGTAGAGATCGAGTTGCAGTACCCCGGCCAGCACCTCCGCCGCCGTCGTCTTGCCCGTGCCGCTCGGCCCGGCAAAGAGCGCACTCATGCCCAGACCGCGCCGCCCCTTGCCCGCAAAGCCCCACTGTTCGTAGACGCGAGCGCGTTGGCGCACATGGGCCGCAATCGTCTGCAACGTTTGGAATTGTGCTTCTGGTAAAACCAGATCGTCCCACGTCGCCATTGGTTCAAGGCGTTGCGCCAAACTCTCCAACTGGCTGCGTGCCTGCAGGCGGCAGGCGCGCCAGAGCGCAGCGGCCATGTCAGCGTCGGCCATTTGGCCCACCAAACGCCCCGTCGTGTGAATGGCACCCCAATCAAAATCAAACTGGGCTACCAGCGCATCAAGCTGGCCATTGAGCGCGGCGGCCTGCCCGCCCAGCACCTCGCGCCAAAGGCCGCGCTGCTCGTCGAGGGGCGGCTTAGATACCTCAAAACTAACCCAAGGTCGGCGGCGTAACGGACGCCGCTCGCGGGTGGCCAGCAACAGCGGGCCAGCCACCTGTTCCAGTAGGTAACCCACCGCCCGTTGGCGCTCGGCATCAAGCCCCTCAAGCGCATCAAGTTCCACCAGCAGCGCACTCGGCACGAGGGCCGCATCACGTTGCCAAAGCGCCACCAGCAGATCGAGCTCGGCCATACTCGTCGGTAGCCGCTCACTCGGCAAGGCATAGAGGCGCAAGCCCACCTGGGCACAGGCGGCAGCCGCCACTACGCGCTTGCCATCGTAGCCCTCGCCACAGAGCTGAATCAACGGCAACGGCGCAACCTCTTGCTCCCAGGTTGCCACCAAACCATCCGCCAACGTTTGCAGCGAAAGCGACAAGGTTTGCGGCGGTTCAACCGGCAACAAAAAACGCAACAGGCGCTCATCGAGCGCCTGCATGCCCATCAGATAGTGCAACACCTGCTCGCTCACACGCAGCGGGCTGCTGGTCAAGGTTGGCCCCGTGCCCAGCTCAAGCAGCCGCCAGCGGCGCAGCGCCCCACTCGGCGCAAAGGCATCCCAATGCGCTCCGGGCAGATTCGTCAGCGCCAAGCCAAAGGTTGGGTAACTACACTCAGGATTGTCGTGCAGCGCCGCACAGAGATGGGAAAAGCGCCCATCAAGCTCCACTGCTGCAGCGAGCAGGAGCAGATCGCGCTCAAAGGACGAAAGCTCAAACAACCAGACAAGACGCTCCAACGCCGAAGGCGGATCGAGGGTTGGCACATCCTCTGGTTCGGCCTGCACCCCAACCTCCTCACCTGTGCGCTGCGCGATCCGCGCCTGCAACAACGCATGGAGGCGTTCCATTTCGCCCGCAAGGTACTCTTGGTTCAGCGTAGACCACTCGGCTGTGAGCGGAGCATCCATTGCGTCTCGGTTTCTTGCTAGGGGCTACGCCCCAAACCCCCGCCGGGGGGCTTCGCCGCTTCGCCCCAAGGGGTCGCGGGGGAACCAGGTTCCCCCGCTTTTCCTGCCGAAGGGGGTGCGGGGGAACCTGGTTCCCCCGCTTTTCCTGCCGAAGGGGGTGTGGGGGAACATGGTTCCCCCGCTTTTCCTGCCGAAGGGGGTGTGGGGGAACTAGGTTCCCCCGCTTTTCCTGCCGAAGGGGGTGCGGGGGAACATGGTTCCCCCGCTTTTCCTGCCGAAGGGGGTGTGGGGGAACTAGGT
>RSAS01000343.1:2489-3498 GCA_003934145.1 Candidatus Viridilinea halotolerans
CCTGCCGAAGGGGGTGCGGGGGAACCTGGTTCCCCCGCTTTTCCTGCCGAAGGGGTCGCGGGGGAACATGGTTCCCCCATCACCCCCCAATAAAAACCGTTGAAACCTTATAGGTCACCGAGGGCCGGTAGCGCGCCTGCAACGCCGACCAGATGCGCGTCAGCGCCTCAACGCCCAAGAACTGCGGCGTAATCGTCAATTCCGCCACCTGATCCACCAGATTAAGCGTCGCAATCTCGCCGAGCAGCGGCGTACCCAATTCGCCGCCTGCCGAACCTACCCCCAACAGGGCGGTGCGCAAGCCTTCACGATCCAGTTGGGGCACGCGCTGCAACGCCTGAATGGCAAAACCGAGCAATGCCTCCATCTGGAACTCGCCACTCCCATAGACACTGATTAGATAGTGCAGATCGAGTGCAAACGAGCTACGCAACGAATTCTGCGTTGCGACCGGGTCGGCAGAGCGGCGCAGCGCCGTGTTGGGCGCAAGCGCGTAGAGGAAGATATTCAACTGGGGACGTTCGTCCGCGCCAGTCGTAATCAGATCGGGAGGTAAAGCCGTTACCAGCACATCGGAACCCAAACGGGAACCAAGCGTATGTTGAGCAAACCAGTTGCTCACCTGCCCTTTGAGGACAGCCGTAACCGCCGCAGCAGCTAGGGGGGAGTTCATGCTATACCTGTAGGTTGGCACATGCCACGCGCTCAGTATAGCAAAACTTTTTGCCCATTACAACTAGTAGGGCGTTTTTTTACGCTTTATGAATTTTTGTGGCACGAAAATTGCCACCACAGACGCTCTCGGCATGACGGCGGATAGAACATGTGCCCAGCAAGCGACTTCTGATGCGGTGCAACGAGACAAGGGAGAGGGGGAACCCCGTTCGACGGCTAGCGATGATCACATGTACGTTGGGCATCCCAATCATCTATCCGACGTAACTCCTGGTCGCCAAAGATCGGCTATACTCTAGTCTGCGGCGGCGCTAAACGTAATGGGTGTGACTGG
>RSAS01000343.1:3598-4855 GCA_003934145.1 Candidatus Viridilinea halotolerans
AATCTGTAGGGCGGTGCCCTACACCCCTGCGGACGAAGGGAGGATGCGAGGGAACCAGGTTCCCTCGCACACCCTACCTAATGGGTGTGACTGGAATCTGTAGGGCGGTGCCCTACACCCCTGCGGACGAAGGGAGGATGCGAGGGAACTAGGTTCCCTCGCACACCCTAACCTACACATGGCATCCCCCGTAAGGCGTACAGTACAGATGAAGGAGTAGACCATGCCTGAAGCAACCATTGGTGTGATTGGCGGTAGCGGACTCTATGCGATGGAGGGCTTGACCGAGGTTGAAGAGGTGACGCTCACGACGCCCTTTGGCGATCCGAGCGATGCCTTTGTGCTGGGTACGGTGAGTGGGCAACGGGTCGCGTTCTTGCCTCGCCACGGGCGCGGCCATCGTTTCAATCCCTCCGAGGTACCGGCCCGCGCCAACACCCACGCCTTTAAGCAACTCGGTGTGAAGTATCTGATTGCCGTCAATGCCGTTGGTTCGCTGCGCGAGGATTACGCGCCCAGCCATGTCGTCATTCCCGACCAGATCTACGACCGCACCAAGGGTATCCGGCCTGCCACCTTCTTTGAGGGTGGCGTTGTGGCCCACGTTGGCTTTGATCGCCCCTTCTGCCCGCTGCTCAGCCAGCGCCTGTACAGTGCTGCGCAAAAGGCTGGGGCCACCGTGCATCAAGGCGGTACCCTCGTTGTGATGGAAGGCCCCGCCTTCTCCACTAAGGCCGAAAGCGAAGAGAACCGCCGCCGGGGCCATAGCCTCATCGGTATGACTTCGCTGCCCGAGGCGAAGTTGGCCCGTGAGGCTGAAATCGCCTACGCCACGCTCGCGATGGTCACCGACTACGATGTCTGGCACCCCGACCACGATGCGGTTACGATCGAGAGCGTTGTCGCCGTCCTGATGGCCAACGCCACCCTGGCCCAACGCATCGTCGCCACTGCCGTCGCGTTGATCGGCGACGGTTTCGCGAGTCCTGCCCACAGCGCGATGGCCACCGCGATCATCACCGACCGGGGGCGCATCCCCGACGCGGCGCGCGAGCGCTTGGCGGTTATTGCTGGGCAGTATCTGTAGAAGCGATGAGGCAAGGCGAAGAGGCGGTTCCGCTCCTCGGCTAGCCGTGCGTCTTCGCGCGTTGTGGACAACGCCTAAAGAATTTTGCGGGGGAGGGGAGGGCAAAGCCCTCCCCTGCGCATGAACGTAAGCCTCTGGCGGGCCTGTCGGCGGGGGTTCGGGGGCATGGC
>RSAS01000207.1 GCA_003934145.1 Candidatus Viridilinea halotolerans
AGGGTGCGCGAGGGAACCTGGTTCCCTCACACCTCCCTGCGGGGAAGGGTGCGCGCGGGAACTAGGTTCCCTCACAAAGGGTGCGCGCGGGAACTAGGTTCCCTCGCATCTCCCCTGCGGGGAAGGGTGCGCGCGGGAACTAGGCTCCCCCGCTGCACCGAAAGAACCTGGTTCCCCCTCACTGGTAGAGCCAACAACGCACCTGCCGCCCCTCACCAACATCAAGCAGCAGCGGCGCTTCGTCGCAACGCTCGAAGCGGCGTTCGCAGCGGGCGGCAAAGCGGCAGCCGGTGGGTGGGTTGATCAGGCTCGGCACCGTGCCAGGAATGACGGCCAACTCTTCGCGTACTTCGCCCAAGACGGGCATCGAGTTGAGGAGGCCAATCGTGTAGGGATGCTTTGGCTCGGCAAAAATCTGCTTGACCTCGGCATACTCTACCACTTGGCCCGCATACATCACAATCACATAGTCGGCCATTTCGGCGACGACGCCCATATCGTGGGTGATGAGGATGATCGCGGTGTCGATCTTTTCGCGCAGCGCCCGCATCAGGTCGAGAATTTGGGCCTGGATGGTTACGTCGAGTGCCGTCGTCGGCTCGTCGGCGATAAGCAATTCGGGGTTGCAGGCGAGGGCCATGGCGATCATCACGCGCTGGCACTGGCCCCCCGAAAGCTCGTGGGGATACTGACGCATGCGCCGCTGCGGATCGGGCAAGCCCACCATCGCCAAAAGCTCAATGCAGCGCCGATCCGCCTCTTCGCCCTGCAACCCTTGGTGAATGGTAAGCGTCTCGATGATCTGATCGCCCACGCGAAAGACCGGATTGAGCGCCGTGGTGGGCTGCTGAAAGATCATCGAGATGCGATCACCGCGAATGGAACGCATCTGCTCGTCGTCAACGCCGATGAGGTCAACGCCATCAAAGATGATCTTGCCCGCCACAATGCGCCCCGGGCGACCAACGAGGCGCAGCAGCGAAAGCGACGTAACACTCTTACCCGAACCGCTCTCGCCAACGATCCCGAGCGTCTCCCCACGACGCAGCACAAAGTCCACGCCATCCACCGCCTGCACAACGCCCTCTTCGGTAAAGAAATGGGTCTTCAGCCCTTCGACGCGCAAGATTTCGCGATTTTCTTTGGACATATTGGATTCTCTGTGGGGCGTGGCCCCACGCCTCGCTAGACTACGGGAGGATGCGCGGGAACCAAGTTCCCGCGCGCACCCTTCCCCGCCGGGGGGCGCAGCCGCCAAGATGAAAGAATAAGGGAGATTTCGAGGAGGGCTTCACCCTCCTCGAAATCTCCCGCCATCAAAGCTCCAGCAGGATGCGCACATAGTCGGCGACTGCCGCCAACGTTGCTCCTTCCACCTGGCCCCAGCGCTTCACAAGGCGATCTCTGCTGATGGAACGCAAGGAATCACACAGGGCAAATGAGGTCTCGCGTAGACCACCCTCCGGTGGCTTGATAGGCACGCGGAAGGGGCGGCGATGATCCTTTGTCGTGAGCGGAATGGCGAAGAGCAGTTCGGAGGGGCCGTGGTTGAATAGATTGGTCGAGAAGACCAGTACCGGTCGCATGCCGGCCTGTTCATGGCCAAGAGTTGGATTAAGGTCGGCGAGCCAGATGTCGCCACGCGAAGGAAGGGGAAGCAGTGTCATACTGGAACTACACCTTTTGCAGCCCATCGCCCACGGTGGCATCCCAGACCGTTCGTTCAGCCTGAAGTTCAGCCCAAGCAGTAGCGTCTTGGCGCAATGCTGCATAAGCGGCATTGGCCTCTTCCAACATGCGCTGACGACGGTAGAGTTCAATGGCTTGCTCAACCACTTCAGCCATCGGAAGCCCCGCACGCTGAGCCAACCCCGTGAGGGTGCGATGGGTCTGCGTTGAAACACGGATAGTTGTCGTTGTCATAGAAAGCCTCCATTAGCGTAATGCCCGCTGGAGAACTGCGCCCTACGTATCACCGCCGCGAGCCACTCGTCTGCCATCGTAGCAGCGAATAATTCGTCTCAACTGCATCGTAAGCCGCACCTCTCCACCACACACCACGCTAGGCGTTGCCTTATTTCACCTCCTGCACGCGCAAGTGACACAATGACAAACGCCTCTACCATTGTATACTTATTTGTAGACTTGTCAATCGCCTATCAAGAAGACAAGCATGTAGACTTTGACGGCGGGGGCATGCAGGGGAACCCGGTTCCCCTGCACCTCCTACCCGCGCTGGCGCGGATCGAGCGCGTCGCGCAAGCCGTCGCCAATGTAGTTAATGGCAATCGAACAGATCAGAATTGGTACTGCCGGAATGAGTGGCATCCAGGGATGTTGGAACATGTAACTCTGAGCGGCACTGAGCATATTGCCCCAGGTGGGGGTCGGGTTTTGAATGCCGAAGCCGAGGAAGCTCAGGGCAGACTCTGCGACGAGGGTCGCATTCACGGCGAGCGTAAAGTCCACAATCATCGGCGGGAGGGCATTGGGAAAGACGTGCCGCCAGAGGATGCGCCCGCTCGAGGCGCCCAAGGCGCGCGAGGCTTCGATGTAGATATTTTCGCGCACCGAGAGTACCATGCCGCGCATCAGGCGCGCCGTGCCCGTCCAGCCAAAGAGCGAGAGTACCATAATCACCGCGAAGATGATGCGCGCTTCACGTTCCGGGACGGCGAAGATTCCCGCCATCAAGGATACAAACCAATCTGGTAAGGGGATACTATTAATATTTTGTGTCAAAATCGCGGACATAATCAAGAGTAAAAGCAACAAAGGAAAAGTGGCAATAATTTCTAATGCACGACTGATAAGCGTATCCACCCAGCCGCCAAAATAGCCTGCGAGCATCCCGAGAGTAACGCCGATAGTTGAGGCGATCAACGAAGCAATGAGCGCCGTCCCCAGAGATGTGCGCGAAGCATAGAGCAGGCGCGTGGTAAAATCGCGCCCCAAGTGGTCGGTGCCGAGCAGACGAAAATTACCTTGTTTATCAACAGTGAAGGGTTTCGTGTAGCTTACGGCAGTGACTGGTCGATCACGATCGAAGGGCGCAATGACGGGGGCTAACGCTGAGATGGTGAGCAGAGCAAACAAAACAAAGAGGCTAAAGACAGCAATTTTATGCTTACGAAAGCGCCGAATGACAATTTGCCACTGCCCTTCGGAGCGCACCGGGGGAATGTTTTCCGTCGCAGCGATAGTAGTTGACGAAGCCATAGGATCCCCCTCTTTAGTGGTGTAGCGCCCAAAGCATCCGAACTCGGCTGGGAGGGTCAGGGAGGGCGTAGCCCTCCGGCTGGGAGGGTCAGGGAGGGCGTAGCCCTCCGGCTGGGAGGGTCAGGGAGGGCGTAGCCCTCCCTGAAACCTCCCCCCCGCTCAACTTAGCCTAATGCGCGGATCAACAATCGTATAAAGAATATCCGTAATAAGGATGCCGATCAGCAGCAGCACCACATTGATAAAGAGCAGGGCCATTACCACGTTGTAGTCATTGTTGCCTAGAGCGTCAATGAAGAGCCGCCCCAAGCCGGGCCAATTGAAGACCGTCTCGGTAATCAGGGCACCGCCGAAGAGCGCGGCGAGCACACCGGCGAGCAGGGTGATGAAGGGGATGAGCGCGTTACGTAGGGCGTGCTTAATCACGACGGTACGCTCCTTGACGCCCTTGGCCCGTGCAGTGCGCACATAATCCTGCTGGAGCACTTCAAGCATACTGCCACGTACAAAGCGGCTCCAACCAGCAATATTAATGAAGGTGAGCACACTTGCGGGCATCAGGAAGCGCAAAAAGCGGTCGAGGAACGAACCCGCTTCGATCAGACCAAACCCCGGAATGGTATAGTCACGCACGCCAACGGCATCACCAGAGGGCAGATAGGGCAAACCCGCCCGTTGGGCCAACACCGAGAAGATAAGAATGGCAAAGATGCCAAAGACAAAACTGGGCAACGAGGAGCCAATAAAGGCCAGCGTGGTCATCGTGTAATCAAAACGCGAATATTGGCGCACCGCCGAATAGATGCCAACCGGCACACCGATGAGGATAGCCAAGCCAATCGAGGCGCCCATCAGGTAGAGCGTATAGGGCAGGCGCGTCATGATCAGATCGGTTACGGGCCGTCCGCGCAGCATGCTCAAACTCTCGCCAAAATCGCCGCGCAGCACGCCATTGCTCACCTTACGCCCCTCCAACTCCGCCAGGGTCAATGGATCATCGCAACCCTCTTCAATGATCTCCACGCGGCCATCGGGATAACGCAAGCGCACTTGGCCAGGGGTGGTACAGCCGACGGCCCAATCGCTGCCCAGCGCACCAAAAATAGGACCACTCGGCCAACCAAGCAGCCAACGACTAAAACGAAAGGGTAGATAAAGATCAAGCTCAAAACGCTGCTGAACACGTTGAATATCAGCCTGGGTAATCCGATTTGGCCCGGCATTCTGGCGCTCGGCCAGCAACACATCAATCGGCCCACCGGGAACCAAGTAGAGCAAGCCGTAGGAGAGACCCGCCGCCACAATCGTCACCAGAAACATCTGCACCAAACGGCGAATGAGAAAAGTGGTCATAGGTTTATCTTTTGGTTGCGCGTTGGCGGCTACGCCGCCAACGCACAGCAAAGAATGGGGGTTGGCGGCGTGGCCCCAAAAAAAGCCGTTAGCGCGAATAAGTCCTAGGCGTGGGCCGTTGGCTTCGACAAGCTCAGCCAACGGGTCGTTGGCTTCGACAAGCTCAGCCAACGGGCCGCCCCTTCGCCAGCCCAAGGCTTTTTCGCGCTAACAAAATCCCCTGCCCGGCGGGGGTTTGGGGGCATGGCCCCCAAAAAGCGCTTGTCCGGCGGGGGTTTG
>RSAS01000468.1 GCA_003934145.1 Candidatus Viridilinea halotolerans
CAGTGCAGAAGAGCAGACCTGTGAGGTCTTATTTGAAACGTATTGGGGCATGGCCACCAACAAACCACCCGTTCGGCGGGGGCGTGGGGGCATGGCCACCAAAAAATCACCCGTTCGGCGGGGGCGTGGGGGCATGGCCACCAAAAAATCACCCGTTCGGCGGGGGCTTGGGGGCTGAAAGCCCCCAAAATCCCCCCGGGGGCTTTCAGCCCCAAGCCTACGCAGCGTTAAAAGATCGCCAAATAGCGTTTCATCTCCCACTCCGAGACAAACGAACGGTAGCTCGCCCACTCGAGTTGGCGTGCGTCAATGAAACGCTCGTAGACAATCGGCCCCAGGGCTTGCTGGACGAGTTCATCTTGGCGCATGGCTTCGAGGGCATCGCCGAGCGAAGAGGGCAGGGTTTGCAGACCGCGTGCGCGCGGGTCAACGTGGAAGAGATCCTCTTCCGCCGCTTCGCGCAGCGGCAACTTGCGCTTGATGCCATCCAGTCCGGCGGCGAGCATCACCGCATAGGCCAAATAGGGGTTGCAGGAAGGATCGGGGCAGCGCAGTTCGATGCGTGTGCTCTGGTAACGCCCGGTGGTGATGCTCGGTACGCGCACCAGCGCCGAGCGGTTGGTGCGCCCCCACGAGATATGCACGGGCGCCTCGAAGCCGGGAACGAGGCGTTTGTAGGAGTTGACGAGCGGCGCGAGAATGGCACACATACCGCGGGCGTGTTCGAGCAGGCCGGCAATGAAGTGGCGCGCCGTCGGCGACAGGCCATACGGATCTTCCTGATCGGCAAAGACATTCTGGCCGGTCACCAGATCAAAGAGGCTCTGGTGGATGTGCATACCGCTGCCATTCACGCCAGCCACCGGCTTAGGCATAAAAGTTGCGTAAAGACCGTTGATCTGCGCGACGGCCTTGAGCGCTAGGCGGGCCGTGACAGTCTGGTCGGCGGCTTGAACTGCCTCGGCGTGGCGCAGATCAATCTCGTGTTGACCAGCGGCGACTTCGTGGTGAGCCGCTTCGACGACGATACCCAAGCGCTGCAACGCTCGCACCATTTGGCGGCGAATGAGGGTGGCTTGGTCGGTCGAGACATCAAAGTAGCCCGCATTATCTTGCGGCAGGGGCGAAGGGCGTCCGGCACTATCGAGCTTAAAGAGGAAAAACTCAAGCTCAGGGGCAACGTGAAAGCTAAAACCCAAATCGGCAGCCTGGCGAGCTACGCTGTTCAGGATATGGCGCGGATCACCGCCAAAGGGCCGTCCATCGGGCGTATGGATGTTACAGATCAGGCGTGCCGTCGCCAGACCCTCATGCTGATCCCATGGGACAAGGGTGTAGGTGGCGCGATCAGGCACAAGGTACATATCGCTCTCGACGCTGCGCGCAAAGCCCTCGATGGCGGAGCCATCAAACCAGACCCCATGGTCGAGCGCATCTTCGAGTTCGCCCACCGGAATCGTCACCGTCTTGACCATACCGAGCACATCGGTAAACTGCAAGTTCACAAAGGCGACGCGCTGCTCTTCAGCACGCTGGAGAATGGCCTGGCGAGGATCGTCGCTCATAACGGAGAGCCTTTAGGGGGGTATGGGAGGGATAGGAAAGCGCTAGTTCTTCAGACAAAGAATCTTGAAGGGGGAGGGGTTCGGAGGGGGCTTCGCCCTCCCCGAAAACCCCACCTACCATCCTGGCGGTTTCAAAGACATTTAGGGTGTGACCAAAAGGCGTAGGAAGGGTGCACGAGGGAACCTGGTTCCCTCGCATCCTCCCCCCCGTCCGGCGAGGCGTAGGGCGCAGCCCTAAGGTTTTGGTCACACCCAAAACATTATCTGAAGAACGATAGAAGTAGAAAATAGGTATAAGGCATTAGAGCGTCTGGATGTACCCAAACTGCAAAGCAGTCTGAAGCCATCCCCATGCATTTTATGGTAGCTCAAGCCATTGTACCATAGCGGTGCTGTTATTCCGGCTAGGCAGTATGACGGCTCCAATTGCATGACGGATGGGCCAGGGCCAGGGCCAGGGCGGGGGGAGGTTCGGGGCCAGGTCGTCCCGGCCCCGCCCCCCCCCCGCCAAAAAGCGGTGCTTCATGGCCACCTCTTCCGGCGATGGCGGCATCGGCTGATACTACAAACTAGCCCGACTGAGCCCCAAAAGATCGGCTTGGGTTCGCAATGGTAGCGCATCGTCGGTACGCTCCACCAGCGACGATCGTATTGACCGTCTTGGTCTCCTTCAGCACCTCCAGGACGACCTGGGCCTTGAACGCGGTAGGGTAAGACTTTTTCATGATTCTATGGTACGGAACCTTAGCCGTCTGAGTGTCTAGATTCTTGGATCCATCATAAAATAAAGCGGGTTTGGAGCTTGCCCTATGGCCATGTCCCCAAACGACCCCCACTTCTGCTATACTTAGCTTACGAAATATTGTATTTGAGGAGAATGCTCCATGACCGCCCCCTTTTTAGCTGAAGCCGAAGCGTTACACAAAAGCGCTTTGGACATGGTTCGGAGGTACTTTACAGTTTAGCGCCATGCACCGCTTTCTGATGTGCTCCGACTGACACCTGAAACCAGACACCTGAAGCCTTGTCTTAGCAAAAAGCATCCCGTGTTTTCTTCAGCGAATCTTCATTGACAAGTGAGCTACGCGCCCGTTATATTTGCAGAGCAGTGGCGGGGTATGGGGCGGCGTAGCCGCTCCATATCTACCTGGGGCGCGGGAACATGGCCCCATTCGCATTACGTTTAGGGCTGCCGCCCTAAAACCCGCTGCTGGGGCTGCGCCCCAAACCCTCTTTGTTCTTTCGTTTTGGCGGCGAAGCCGCCAAAACGAAGGCAAGCGGGGGGGCCGCAGGCCCCTTAAGTTCATGCGGTTCTCGTAAAAATCCCGTAAACATACACGCAATAACCAAAGAATGAGCAGGCATGACATCACTCTCTGAAGCTGCCGATTGGCAAACTGAGCACGACCAGTCCGAGCAGGACACTGGTGCCGGGGCACGCCGCCGCCGTTCGCGGCGGCTCTGGATGGGCTTGCTTGCCCTCTTGATCTTGTTGATCATTGCCGCGAGTAGCGCCCTCTACAACCTTGATCGTAGCTATGCTGGGCGTATCTACCCCAATGTCAGCGTCCATGGGGTGCCGGTGGGCGAGTTGAGCGCCAGCGAGGCGCGTCAGTCGTTGCAGGAACACTTTGCGCCCTTTTTGGCACAACCACTTACGCTGACCTTCGCTGAGCGGCAGTGGACGCCGAGCGCCGCTGAGTTGGGGGTGCGACTGGAGCTTGACCGTGCCGTGCAGGACGCCCTCACCGCCGGACGAGGCCACAATTTCTTCGCGAATCTACGCGAGGTCATGGCGGTCTACCAGTATGGCTTGGAATTGCCCCTGCACCTGACGGTTGACCAAGCGGCGATGCAGACCTATCTGATCGAGCGTGTGGCTGAAGTGGAGCGCCCTGCGGTTGATGCGCGCTTGGCGCTGAATGGGACGAACATTGCGATTACGCCCGCCGTGATGGGTCAGCAGGTGCTGGTGAGCGAGACGCTGCACGAGATGACCGCAGTAGTGCAGGAGCTTGCGCCCAGTACGGTGGCCTTGCGCACCAGCCAAGTGCTGCCACATGTGAGTGATGCCGCAGTCTCTGAGGCGCAAGCCGAACTTGATGCGATCCTGGCTGGCCCGGTGACGTTACATGTTGAGGGTGAGCGTGGTGAGTTTGTGTGGGAATTAGCCGATCTGGTGCAATTTATTACGATTGAACGCGAACGTAGCGCTGGCACGGATCGTTTGGCGATCAGCCTTGATCATGAGCAGATTGCTGCACAGGTGGCGGAAATTGCTGATGTCACCGAGGTGCGCGGGCGCAACCCGCGCGTAAATTGGAATAACGGCAATCCGCGCATTTTCCAAGAGGGTACGGAGGGGTTGCGCGTTGACGAGGCGGTGGCTAGTGAGTTGGTACTTGCGGCACTGCGCGCCCCCGCTAACCAGCGCAACGTGACCTTCCCGATGGCGGTGGTGCCGCCGCCGGTAACCGAAGCGACCTTGGCTGAACTGGGGTTGCGGGATTTGCTGGGAGTTGGGCGGAGCGACTTCGCCGGTTCCGCAGCCTACCGCATCACCAATATTCAGGCGGGCATGCGTCTGCTCAACGGGGCATTAGTTGCACCCGGCGAGGAGTTCTCGTTCAATCGTACCATTGGGCGTATTGACGGCTCAAATGGTTTTGTTGAGGGTTATGCGATTGTACAGAATCGCACGCAACTTGAGTGGGGCGGTGGGATCTGCCAAGATTCGACTACGATGTTCCGTGCTGCTTTCTGGGCTGGGTTGCCCATCACCGAACGTTGGGGCCACTCCTTCTACATTAGCTGGTATGACAAGTATGGTTTTGGGGATTACGGCAACGGCCCGGGTATGGATGCGGCCATTTTTACGGGTGCGCTCGACTTCAAATTCCTTAATGATACCGGCAATTGGCTGCTGATCCAGACGGCGGTTGATACGAGTCGCTCTCTCGCCGAGGTACGCATCTATGGCACCGACGATGGCCGTGAGATCACGATGGCTGGCCCAAACATCACCAACCGCCGCCCCGCGCCCACCGAGCCGGTGTATGTTGCCGAACCCTCGCGCCCGCGCGGGTCGATCCGCCAGAGCGATACGGCGCGTGGGGGGATGACCATCCAGTTTACCCGCGTCATTGAGCGCGACGGCGAGACGCTTGAGCGCCGTACCTTTGAGACGGTCTTCCGCCCTTGGCCCAACATTTTTGAAGTCAATCCGGCTGATTTGGGCTCTGATGGGCGACCAGGCCCACGTCAGACACCTACGCCCGAAGGAGAG
>RSAS01000502.1:0-4369 GCA_003934145.1 Candidatus Viridilinea halotolerans
CATCCCCATCACCTATCCGTGACTTGCCGAGCGAATGTTCTGTCCGCCCTTAAACGGGGGGCGTGGGGGAACCTGGTTCCCCCACCACTACCAATCGGGATCGGGGGGCGGCGGGGGCGGGGCGGCACGCTCTTTGAGGTGACGCCGATATTCGTCCCAGAGGGTTTGCTCTTGGGCGGCTGCGGCGCGCTTGCCTGCTTCGATGGCCTTACGCATGCGTTCGCTGAAGGAGGGGCCGCTCGCTTGGGGCGTGCTCTTCTGCACTAAGCCGAGGCGCAACTCTTCGCTGCTGCGCTGGTTGATCAGGTAGATCGCGCCGGCACCGACCGCTGAGCCGAGCAATAGGCCGACGGTGAAGCGGGTCGAGGAGCGTTGGGTGCGCCGGTTGGCTTCGTTGCGCAAGGCCTGAATCACCTGAAGCGTAGCTTGGCGTTCACTGGCCAGCGCATCAATGGTGCTGGCGCGTTCGGACTGAATGGCCTCACTGAAGCGCAATGCCGCTTCGGCCAGGGCGTCCCTCTCCAGATTCATGATTTCCGCTCGACTTCTGCAGTGGCCCGTTCAATGAACGCCTCCACCGCGATTGGGCCAAGATCTTCGCCTGAGCGCATGCGCACGGCGACCGCTCCGGCTTCTTGCTCTTTGTTGCCGATTATAAGCATGTAGGGAATCTTCTGCAACTGGGCGCGTCGAATCTTGCCCTGCATGCGGTCACGGTTGAGGTCAAGCTCGACACGCAGCCCCGCAGCGATCATCTGGTCGCGTACCTGCTCGGCGAAGGGGACGTGGTTGTCGGTAATCGGGATGATCATCGCCTGCACGGGCGCCAGCCAGAGTGGGAAGGCCCCGGCGTAGTGTTCGATCAGGACGCCGAGAAAACGCTCTACGCTGCCCATTAGCGCCCGATGTACCATGTAGGGGCGATGGGGCAGGTTGTCTTCGCCAATATATTCCAGGCCGAAACGTTCAGGTAGGTTAAAATCGAACTGAATAGTGCTGAGTTGCCATTCACGGCCCAACGCATCATAGACCTTTAGATCAATCTTTGGTCCGTAAAACGCGCCACCTCCCTCGTCCACTTGATAGGGCAACCCGTGCGTCTCGACGGCGCGTTGCAGTGCAGCGGTGGCGCGTTCCCAATCTGCAACCTCGCCGACATACTTTGCGGGGCGGGTCGAGAGGTAGGCGGTAAAATCATTGAGGCCAAAGGAGCGCAGCACGTAGAGCGAGAACTCGAGGGCGCGGCCAATCTCGTCTTCGACCTGATCGGGGCGGCAAAAGATGTGGGCGTCGTCTTGGGTAAAGCCGCGCACGCGCGTCAGACCGTGCAACGCCCCACTCAGTTCGTAGCGGTAGACCGTGCCATACTCGGCGTAGCGCCGCGGCAGGTCGCGGTAGGAGCGCATGTGGGTCTGAAAGATCTGAATATGGAACGGACAATTCATTGGCTTTGCATAGTATGCTTCGCCATCAATCTCCATCGGCGCATACATGCTATCCTTGTAGAACTCCAGGTGGCCTGACGTCTCCCAAAGGTGTGCACGGCCAATATGGGGCGAAAAGACCCACTCGTAGCCGCCCTTGAGGTGGGCTTGGCGGCTAAAATCCTCAGCGATAACGCGAATCATGGCCCCTTTGGGATGCCAGAGGATCAGGCCCGGCCCCACCTCATCGGAGATGCTATAGAGATCGAGTTCCTTGCCCAAGCGGCGATGGTCGCGCTTTTTAGCCTCTTCCAGGCGCCAGAGGTATTGATCGAGCTCTTCCTGACTGTTCCACGCCGTCCCATAGATACGTTGCAACTGCGGATTCTGCTCATTGCCACGCCAATACGCACCAGCGATACTCATCAACTTAAAGCCAGCGGGATCGATCTGGCCGGTATGCGCCAAGTGGGGGCCGCGACAGAGATCCTCAAAGGTATCATGCTTATAGGTGGAAATAACCGTCTCAGGCGCAGCGGCCTGCGTCTCACCATACTCATCGGCCCCGCTGGCGAGGCCCGCGATCAGTTCCAACTTATAGGGCTGATCGGCAAAGAGCTCGCGCGCCTCCTCGGCGCTCACCACACGGTAGCGAAAGGGATGCGCCCTAGCGATAATCTGGCGCATACGCGTCTCAAGCGCGCCGAGATCATCGGGCGTAAGCGAGCGCGGCAGATCAAAATCGTAGTAAAAACCATGTTCAATCGGCGGCCCAATCGCGATTTTGCCTTCAGGAAACATTTCAAGCACTGCCTGCGCCATGACGTGGGCCAACGAATGGCGCAAACGGTAGTAGGGATCAAGCTGGGGATCAGCGGGCATGGGGTACCTCTATTGGAGAACAGAGAACAGAGAACAGGGGAACAGAGAACAGAGAACAGAAAACAGGGGAGGAGGAGAGCGGGGGGATGCAGCCTTCCACGGATGGTATACGCGAGCGTGCAAAGCGTCAAGTAGGGTATGGTAGTGTGCAAGCCCATTGCGCCTACCCACCCGATTTGTACGGCAAGTGTTCTAGCGCAACTTCTCCAGCAAGCGCTTCGTATTCAGGGTCTTTGTGCAGAAGGATTGCCTGCTCCCGTAGCGCACACGCTGCAATCATCGTGTCTGCAAGCGACAAACGGTGCGTTGCCTTCAGGCGCGCTGCGGTCAGGAGGAGCGCCTCATCCAGTTCCCAAAGATGCGTGACCGGTAACGCTTTGATCAGGGCGTAGCGCCGTTCTGCTTCGGCAACGCCACGCTCTTGTTGGGTAATATAGGTCACTTCGAATGAAGAGATCCACGGAATGGTTACTTGCTCGCTGCGTAGCACATGTTCGACTCGTGCCGCACCAGGTTCGTCTTCGATCAGCGTGAGGATGGCCGATGTGTCCAAGACGTAGCGTTGATCACTCACGGGCACGATCCTCCTTACGATTCGCCAAGAGGTGAGCGCGTAATGGCTCACCACGACCACTACCGCGTAAGGCTCGAATGGGATCTTGGGCCACAGGGATCACACGTATCGTTTCGCCATCGTCGATCCATATCAGCGAGTCGCCCTCATTGATGTGATAACGCTTGCGGATTGGCGCGGGAATAACTGTTTGTCCACGCTTGGTAACTGCCGTTTGCATGGGTCTTCCAATCTTCTCATCTTCCGACATATTTGGAGTATACAAGATGATATTGTGTTTTGCAAGACGAAATGCACACCGGGGTGTGGCGTACATTTTTGTACGCCGTAGGCTTCAGCCTGCGGCTGTGTTTGGTCTGCCCAACCTTAGCGGCTTTGCGCCTTGGCGCGAGCTTATGCGAAAGGTGTTGCCCCCATGCCGCCCATGGTATACTCCATGCAGCAACCGTGCCGGGCAGCGATGGGAGGCTTGCGTTTTGGAGGCAGTCAAAAGCTTTGCGGAGCGTATTTTTCAGAATGTGGAGCAGGTGATCATTGGCAAGCGCCAAGCGCTTGAGTTGGTGCTGGTGGCGTTGCTCTGCCGCGGCCATGTGCTGCTGGAGGATGTGCCGGGCACGGGTAAGACGGTGTTGGCAAAGAGTATCGCCCGTTCGATTGGCAGTAGTTTTAAGCGTATTCAGTTTACACCAGATCTTTTGCCCTCGGATGTGACTGGCGTTTCGATCTTTAATCAGCAGAGCCGTGAGTTTGAATTTCGCCCTGGCCCGGTCTGTGCGCAGATTGTGCTGGCCGATGAGATCAATCGTGCGACGCCGAAGACGCAGAGTGCGCTGTTGGAGGCGATGGAGGAGCGCCAGATTACGGTTGATGGCGCGACCTATGGCTTGCCCGCACCTTTTATCGTGTTGGCGACGCAGAATCCGATTGAGTACGAGGGTACGTTTCCGCTACCCGAAGCGCAACTGGATCGTTTTCTGCTGCGCTTGCACTTGGGCTACCCGGAGCGTCAGGACGAAATTGCCATTCTGCGCCGCCAGCGTCAGGCCCATCCGCTTGATGCGTTGCCCGTGGTGGCCGAAATCGATGAGTTGCTTCAGTTGCAACAGACGATCAAAGCTGTCTACGTAGACGAACTGCTCGAAGAATATATCGTTGCGCTCACCACAGCTACGCGCCACCACGAAGATGTCTACCTCGGCGCGAGTACGCGTGGCGCCTTGGCGCTCTATCGTACCGCGCAGGCTTGGGCGGCGATCCACGGCCACGATTTTGTGAGTCCGGATGATGTGAAGGGGCTGGCTTTTGCCGTGCTCGGCCATCGCATGATCATCAACCCTGCCGCACGCATCCGCAACGTAACGCCCCAAGCGGTGGTCGAGGAGATCATGCAGGGCGTGGCCGTCCCCGGGGCGCGGGCGGGGCGGGGGAGGACGTAGGGAGGAAGGATGAGGGAGGAAGGATGAGGGAGGAAGGATGAGGGAGGGAGGAA
>RSAS01000502.1:4469-4849 GCA_003934145.1 Candidatus Viridilinea halotolerans
GGATGAGGGAGGAAGGATGAGGGAGGAAGGATGAGGGAGGAAGGATGAGGGAGGAAGGATGAGGGAGGATGAGGGAGGAAGGATGCATGCAGCATCAGAATGCTTTTTCGGGCGATAGTCCTGCGGCAGCAACCTCGCGCACGGCGCAACTCCAAACAGCGCTGCGGCAGGCGATTTTGTTGCGCGAGACGGGGCCAAAGAGCGCGGCGTGGCACCGTGCGCGCATGCAGACGATTTGGCGTTTGCATCGGCTGCTTGAGGCGGCGCGGCGGAATGAGTTGGATGCGTAGACAAGGTTTCAGAAAGCGCGATCCTACGTTACAGTTACCTGCGGATTATGTACAAGAAGGCCATTCGTAGTTTGTGAACAACGTGTTCCG
>RSAS01000044.1 GCA_003934145.1 Candidatus Viridilinea halotolerans
GAACATGGTTCCCCCGCATCAATAGGTTCCCCCGAACAAGGGGGCGCGGGGGAACCTGGTTCCCCCGAACAAGGGGGCGCGGGGGAACCTGGTTCCCCCGCATCAATAGGTTCCCCCGAACAAGGGGGCGCGGGGGAACATGGTTCCCCCGCATCAGGAGAACATGGTTCCCCCGCATCAGGAGAACATGGTTCCCCCTAATCCAAATAGCCACGCAGCTTCTTACCAAGGTGGGGATGGCGCAACTTGCGCAGGGCCACAGCCTCTATCTGGCGAATGCGTTCGCGTGTTATGCCAAATTCGACGCCGACCTCCTCAAGGGTACGGTAGCGGCCATCTTTGAGACCGTAGCGCAATTGGATTATTTTGCGCTCACGTTCGGGCAGTTTTTGCAGCACCTCTTCGATCTGCTCGCGTAGCATCGCAGCAGCGGCAGCCTCCGAGGGGGTAGAGATGCGCTCATCTTCGATGAAGTCACCCATGCGCCCTTCGCCCTCTTGACCGACCGGCATTTCAAGCGAGAGGGGGTGCATACTGGCTTCAAGCGTCCGGCGCACCTTGGCCGCCCCGATGCCCATGGCATCGGCAATCTCTTCAGGCGTGGGTTCACGCTGCATCGATTGCTGAAGCTTATGGCTGGTACGCTTGACTTGGCTAATCGCTTCACCCATATGCACAGGAAGGCGAATCGTACGGCTCTGATCGGCAATCGCCCGCGTGATCGCTTGACGAATCCACCAAGTGGCATAGGTACTAAACTTATGGCCCTTGGTATAATCAAACTTCTCGACGGCGCGCATGAGGCCAATGTTGCCCTCTTGCACCAGATCCATCATGGTTAAACCATATGACGTATACTTCTTGGCAATCGAGACAACAAGGCGCAAATTGGCCTGAATAAGATGTTGGCGGGCATCTTGGCCCCGCGAGAAGTCGCGTTCCAACACCAAGCGTTCGCGCCCACTCGCATAATCCTCGCGATCAAGGCGCGTGCGCGCCGCATCGCCCGACTCCATCGCCTTGGCCAGTTGCACCTCCTGCTCGGCGGTGAGCAGCGGTACTTGACCAATCTCTTGGAGATACATGCGCACAGGATCATCAAAAGCGATGTCGGCCAGATCGGGCTCGTGCGACGGCTCATCATCGCCGGCATGACCATTTTGCACGAGTTCGGCAGCCGACTCGACTACCTTAATCCCCTCGGCCTGTAGCAGCGCATAGAGATGATCCATCTCAACCACGTAGTGCTCGGGATGAGGGAAGGCTTCAAGAATGTCACCAAAGGTGATATAGCCGCGCACACGCGCCAACTCCAGCAACTGCTCGCTCATCGACCCCGACTCCTGTGTACAGCAATCGTTCTGCGTAAGCATCCTCGTACTCAGGTAACGCTCAACATTCCTGTACCGTTTTTAGTTTTTCAGATAAAAAAGCTTGAAGGGGAGGGGTTCGGGGAGGGCGAAGCCCTCCCCGAAAATCCCCCGCCATTCTGGAGGTTCCAAAAACATTATCTGAAGAACTCTAGCACAGATCGTGTATTAACATAATACACAAGATGTCAAGCCTCACCTACCATCAGGCTACCATACCACCGGGGGCGTACAAGGCCATTTTCCCGCCTTTACCCTTGTACTAAGGTGTATCGTAGCCAAGCTAGAGAACTAAGGGGGCCGGAGCAGGTAAATCTCCCGCTCTGGCCCCGTGTAAACCATGTGTGCGGCCTTTTGGCATAAAGATAGGGCCAAGCGTAGTACGACGCTAACCCCATATCCTTGTCACACAATCCAGGGACGCGATCTTGGCACCCCACTTAGCTTGCCGAAGGTACTATATCATTATGCAACGGTTAAAGTCAACCCCCCTTAAGCATGTCTCTGGTTATGGATTGTGGGATTTTGATGCCGCATGCGTAGAATTTGGGGTACAATGAACGTTGCAAATGGGCTTTGTGAGCAATAAATTAAAAAAAATGTTCTAAATATTTTTGTTGTGCTCTGGCGACGGAGCCGCCAGAGCACAACAAAAAAGCAGGATAGAGGCAATTTCATGAGTCATGCAGCGCTGCTTAGCGCAGCCCAACGCGAGTTCCTTGACGGTCGGCACTATGCCATTATTGCGACGCTCAATGCTGATGGCACCATTCAGCAGACGGTGGTTTGGTACATGCTTGATGGTGATGAGCTTCGTTTTAGCATTGGTGCTGAAAGTGTCAAAGCGGCGAATCTGCGTCGCAACCCTACCATTAGTATTACGATCGAGGATGGTATTCGTTACCTGACACTCAAGGGTGCGGCGACGGTGGAAGCGTCCGATCCTGAACTGCGCTCACGCTTGGCGCAACGCTACCTTGGCCCCGAACGCGCCGCCGATTGGCTGACGAAACGCCCTGATGCGCCGCGCGCCAGCGTGCGTGTGCGCATATTGCGCACCTATGGTCAAGGCGTCAACTAGGGGGCGTGCGCGGGAACATGGTTCCCGCGCACGCACGCCCGTCCGACCGGGATTCGGGGGCATGTGGCCCCATACGCACTACGTTTAGGACTACCACCCTCAAGCCCGCTGTTGGGCTATGCCCCAAGCCCTCTTTTTTCTTTCGTTTTGGCGGCGAAGCCGCCAAAACGAAAGAAAAAAAGTTCTTCGGGGGAGGCGCAGCCTCCACACATGCAAGGCAAACCTTCTATGCACCACGAACTTGCTGCGACAGTGATGGCCCGTTGTGATGAGTTAGCGGCGATCAGTGCTGAACGCCATGGCTTAACCCGCCCGGCCTATACGCCAGCGCTGCGTGCGGCCCACACGCTGGTGACGGGTTGGATGCGCAGCGCTGGCATGACTGTCTATGAAGATGCGGCGGGGAATCTCGTCGGGAGCTACCCAGCCAATCGCTCGGCGGCGCGCACGCTGATCATTGGCTCGCACCTTGATACCGTGCGCGATGCCGGGCGCTACGATGGTACGTTGGGTGTCTTGGTGGCCATCGCAGCGATAGAGGCGCTGCAGCGCCAAGAGTTACGCATGGCCTATGGCATTGATGTGGTCGCCTTTGCCGATGAGGAGGGTTTGCGTTTTGGCCACTCCTTTACAGGCAGCCTCGCGCTCACCGGGCGGCTGACGCCCGAGGTGCTACAGATAAACGATGCGGATGGGGTGAGTCTCGCCGAGGCGCTGCATGCGTTTGGCGGCGATCCTGAGATGCTGGCGCAAGATGCCCGCCGCGCCGATGATCTCGTCGGCTATCTAGAGATCCACATCGAGCAGGGGCCACTTCTAGAAGCCCAAGATCTGCCGTTAGGCGTGGTGAGTGCCATTGCGGGTGCGTCGCACTGCCAGTTGACCTTTAGCGGCACGGCGGGCCACGCCGGCACGGTGCCAATGGAACTGCGCCACGATGCGCTCGCTGGTGCGGCCCAGTTTGCCCTTGCTGTCGAAACAATTGCTCGTACCACCCCCGATCTTGTGGCGACAGTCGGTGAACTTACGCCCCACCCAGGGGCAAGCAATGTCATCGCCGGGCAGGCAACGCTCAGTCTGGATGTGCGCCACCAAGATGATGACATGCGTGCGCAAGCCCTCCACGAACTGCAATCCCGCGCTGCAGCCATTGCCCAGAGCCGTGGCCTGCACCTCACCTGGGAGGATCGCCAGCAGTGGGCCACAGTGCGCATGAGCCCTCATTTCCGTGAACAGTTGCGGCAAGCGGTGCAAGCCGTTGGCTACACACCCATCGAATTGCCGAGTGGGGCCGGGCATGATGCGGGCATTCTCGCCGAATTCACCCAAGCGGGCATGCTCTTCGTGCGCTGCCAGGGGGGTATCAGCCACCACCCCAGCGAGGCCGTGGCGGTCGAGGATGTGGCAGCGGCGCTCAAGGTGGTGGAGCAGTTTTTGATGCAGGTGTGAGGCGATGGGGATGCCATAAATGGCCCTCACCAGCATCCCCCTCTCTCTCGTTGTGGGAGAGGCGGATGCTGGTGAGATTTTTGGGCGTTGCAACGCTGAACCAATACGCCATCAGCCCGCTCACATGCGTAGCCACACCCCCAACAGCACAAAGATCACGCTGGTAGCGACTACAATGCCCACCGCGCTACTGATCGCTAAGCGACGGGCGCTTGGCGCAGTGGCTGGCGCACCGGCTAGCGCGTAGTTGCCCAGCATAACGCTGATCATGCTGAAGGCCACCAGCGCCAAAAAGGGAATTTTGATAAACGACCACGGGCCGGTCAAAATGGGGGTAAGATAGTCCAGACTGCACGGCACGCCACCCAAACATGGCGAGGGGGGCAGCACTTTAAGTACCTCAAGATAGTGGTAGAGTGAAACAATTACCCCGCCTAGCGCGAGGGGCAAACCATAGAAGTGAACCCGGCGGTCGTCAATCACAATGCCCACCAACAGAATCAGTGCCAGCGGATACATCAAAACACGCTGCTGCCAACAGAGTTCGCAGGGAATCCAGCGCAGCACCTCGCTGAAGAAGAGACTGCCGCAGGTGGCAACCATGGCGACCAACAGCGCAATATGGCGTGATGTAGCGGTCAGACGATCAAGAACATTCATAGACAGTTTAGCCGATAGCCGAGAACCCGGTAGCCAATAGCCGATAGCCAATAGCCGAAAACCCGATAGCCGATAGGCATTTTGCTGGCTTATTCTACCATGTCATGCTGTTACGTTGCGGGAAGGGTACGCGGGAACCTAGTTCCCGCGTACCCTCCCGCCGTCCGGCGGGGTTTAAGGGGCCGCAGGCCCATTACGCTCATGCGCATGGGGGCGCAAGCTTCAAAGGGTTTCACCTGTTCTGGAAAGGGCTTCCCAATGCGGTAAAACGCCT
>RSAS01000566.1 GCA_003934145.1 Candidatus Viridilinea halotolerans
TCCTGGCGTTGCAATGCGATTCCAGAAGGGGGCGCACACGTTTTCTGTCCGCCCATGAGCGCTTGCGGGAGAGGGGGGAGGGGGGTGAGGGCCAACGAGCGCATCACCATCAGGGATCTGTTACTTCTCCGCGAGCGCAGCGACGCCGGGCAGTACTTTGCCCTCCAGCAGCTCTAGCGAGGCGCCGCCGCCCGTGGAGACGTGGGACATCTGGTCGGCGAGGCCGGCCTGTTCGACGGCAGCGACCGAGTCGCCGCCACCGACAATCGTGGTGGCACCGGCGTTGACCGCATCGGCCATGGCTTGGGCAATGGCCCGTGTGCCGGTGGCGAAGGGTTCCAGTTCAAAGACGCCCATGGGGCCGTTCCAGATCGCCAGCTTGGCGGCGACCACTTCGGCGCAGTAGGTCTTGATGGTTTCGGGGCCAATATCGAGCATGCGCCAGCCCACTGGGATGGCATCCACGCTCACCACCTGTGTCTGGGCTTCGGCGCTGAAGGCGTCGGCGATCACGGCGTCGCTGGGCAGCAGCAGGCGCACCCCGGCGCTCTTCGCTTTGGCCAAGAGATCGCGGGCAATCGCGAGGCTCTCCGGCTCGACCAGCGAATCGCCCAACTGCTTGCCTTCGGCGAGCAGGAAGGTGTTGGCCATGCCGCCGCCGATGAGCAGCGCATCAACCTTGCCGAGCAGATTGGCGATCACGTTAATCTTGTCGCTAATCTTGGCACCGCCGATGATCGTGACAAAGGGGCGTTGCGGCTGTTCGAGTGCTCCGCCGATATAGGCCAACTCCTTTTCCAGCAGGAGACCGGCGACGGCGGGGAGGTGGTGGGCCACACCCTCGGTGGAGGCGTTGGCGCGATGGGCGGCACCAAAAGCATCATTGACAAAAACATCACCCAGACGGGCCAACTCAGCGGCCATCGCAGGGTCATTCTTCTCTTCACGCGGATCGAAGCGCGTATTCTCCAGCATCAGCACCATACCGGGCTTGAGGGCCGAGGCGGCGGCTTCGGCTGATGCGCCGGTTGTTGCCTCGGTCTTACGCACTTCGTGGGCTTCGGGCAGCAACTCAAAGAGTCGTTCGACCACGGGGCGCATGCTGTACTTCGCGTTGACTTGGCCCTTGGGGCGACCAAGGTGGGACATCAATACGACGCCGTTGGCACCCTGATCCAGCAGGTAGCGAATGGTAGGCAGGGCTGCACGAATGCGCGTATCGTCCGTCACATTGCCCGCGCTATCCTGGGGCACATTGAAATCTACGCGCACAAGGGCACGCTTACCGGCCCACTCAACATCACGAATGGTCTGTTTCATAAGGGGATTCTCCAGAGCTAGGGAACTATCCCAACCGACCATATTGTAGCACAGGCGGAGAGGGGCTAACACCGGAGGTGACTTTAGGGTTCTGCGGGCTTTTGGGTATACAATCCTACGCGGGCATCTTCACATTTCACAGCAAAACCCTTGACACTTGGCGGGGGTTTGGGGGCCATGTTACAGGACGCAACGGACGTAGACCATCTGCGACGGCGGGGGCGCGGTCAGCGCTACCCTCTTCTACGCTACCCCAGCAGCGACTTTGCCTCCTCCGGGTCAATCAGCAGCGCCGGGCCGGCGATGCGCCCACTCACGCTTTCGAGGCCCAAGGCGAGATCCGCGACCGCTTGGCTCACGGCGGCGGCATGGTCGCGGTGGGTGATCAGTACCACCGTGGGGCCGGTGTCGGTGCTGGCGTAGACGGGGATGCCTTGGCTGCGTAGGCGGTCGCACATGCGAAAAATGGCGATATTCTCTGGTTCCCAGCCGATGAGTTTGTGTTCGAGGTTGCCCGACATGGTGACGCCGTGGAGGCGCATGCTATCCAGTTCGGCGAATTGGCCGACGGTGCGCCAATCGCCGTTGCGCGCAGCATCGAGACATTCGATAATCTCGTCGCCGCGGCTGAGCATCCAGCTTTTGAAGAAACTGCTGTGCGGCGCGTCGTGGTGCGCCTGTTCGGTCTTGAGGCCCACCCGCGAATCAATCGGCACGGTGACGAGCGCAACGTCGTCGAGCTGCCCGGCGTCGTCGAGGCGGATGGCGAAGCTTTCTTCGTGGGCGAGGCCGGGGTAACTGAGCCAGAGGGCCAGGCCACCGGCGGCGGCGCGGCAGCCCGATCCGGCAAGGAGACGGGCGAAACAACTGAGGAAGCGCGTATTGGCCACCAGTTCAGGGCCGTAGAGGGCACCCACGGCGGCGGCAGCGAGCGCGGCGGCACCGGCGGCGCTGGTGCCTAGGCCCTTGCCCGCTACACGCGTCTTCAGGATATTGCGCGTCGTGACGCGGGCCGCGACACGCACGCCAGCGAGGGCGCGCACCGCATCAAGGATCTGGCTGATGCGTTCGAGTTCGCGGCCCACAGCGGGCTGACCGCCAATGGTAGCGACGTCGGCATCCAAGCTGGGATCAAACGCCACCAGCGTCACCGTCTGGGCTGCATCGTTATTGACCGAAATACTGGGCAAAAAAGCGATACGCTGCTGCCAATCGGCCAGCCCGTGGTACTTCAACACCCCCTGCATCGGATAGGCGCGGGCGGCGGCGCACCCGCGCTCACGCGGCGGCGGCAGACTTTGCGGGAAGGGAGCAATCTTCAATTGGTGTGCCGCCAAAGCGGCCAAAATACGTTCGTGGGCCGCACGCATCGGCGCAAGCGTAGCGGCAAAACCGTCGGGAATAGTGGTCATAGGGTGTTTCTCATTTTTTGTGCCGTTTTGGCGGCTTCGCCGTCAAAACGGCACAAAATAAGGCTTCACTTCAAAGATAGTAGCCGCGAGGCGCAAAGGTGTCAAACGCCACTAGGTAGATGCAAAAGCGGCATGGTACAATCCATACTATTGTTGTGTTGCGACGGCTACGCCGCCGCAACACAACCGCAAAGAACCAAACTAAGGTTGAAAGGAACGATATGACGCGCCCCTTACCCCCACGCCACGAGGTGCCCCTCGAGGCTACCTGGAATTTGACGAGTCTCTACCCTGAGGTGACAGCGTGGGAGGCGGATGCCCAGGCGTTGGCGGCGGCGACGCCGCAATTGGCCCAGTATGCGGGGCGTTTGGCTGAGGCGCAGACGCTGGTGGCATTGCTGGAAGAGGCGCAACGGCTCTATGTTTTAGCCGGGCGGGTGCTGCTCTATGCTTCAATGAATTTTGATGTGGATACCACCAACCAGACGGCGGCGGCGCTGCGCGGGCGGGCGATGAGCCTCTATGTGGCGTTGGAAACGGCGATGGCTTTTGTGGAGCCGGAGTTGCTGGCGCTGGAAACAGGGCGTTTGCCTGCGCTACAGGAGCATACACCGGCCTTGGCGCGTTACGCCCACTACTTCGCCAACGTGCAGCGCCGGGCGCCCTATGTGCGTTCGGGCGAGGTGGAGCGCCTGTTGGCCCAGGCGGGCGAGCCGCTCAGTGCGGCCCAAAGCGCGTACGTGATGCTCGTTGAGGGCGAATTGCGCTTTGCAGAAGCCACCGATAGCCAGGGACAGCGCCATCAGGTGGCGACGGGCACGGTTGACGCGCTCTTGCAGAGCCCCGACCGAACGTTGCGCCAGCAGGCGTGGGCGAGCCATCAGGATGGTTTCTTGGCCTTTAAGAATACGTTAGGCGCCATCTACAATGGCAGCGTGCGCGGCGATGTTTTTCAGGCGCGGGCGCGTGGCCACGCGACGGCGCTCGATGCGAGCCTCTTTACCAACAACATTCCCCGCGAGGTCTATGCGCTAGTGCTGGATGCCTGTCAGCGCCACTTGCCGATCTGGCACCGCTACTGGGCGCTCAAGCGCCGCGCCTTGGGCACGGAACGGTTTGAGGCGTGCGATCTCTTTGCGCCCTTGGCGTCCCCGCCGCAGTACACGTTCGCCGAGGCGACGGAGTTGCTCTGCACCGCCTTTGCGCCCCTCGGTGAAGCCTATGTCGCGGCGGTACGCGCTGGGTTGAGCCACGAGCGTTGGGTGGATCGCTACCCCAATCAGGGTAAATTGAGTGGTGCCTATTCTTCAGGAACGTATGGCACGCATCCCTTCATTCTGATGAATTTTGATGGGACGCTCAGCGGCGTCAGTACGCTCGCCCATGAATTGGGCCATTCCATGCACACCTGGCATGCTACAGCCGCCCAGCCGCCGATCTATGCCAACTACACCATCTTTGTCGCCGAAGTGGCCTCCAATTTCAACCAAGCGCTCATGCGCGACCATCTGCTCAAGCAGAACTTGAGCCGTGAAGTGGAAGTGGCAGTGCTAGAGGAAGCGATGAGCAATTTCCACCGCTACCTCTTCCTGATGCCTCTGCTTGCCGAGTTTGAACAGCGCGTTCACACACTGGCCGAAGCCAATGAGCCCTTAACCGCCGAAGGCATGAGTGCGATCATGCACGAACTCTTTGTGCGCGGCTACGGCCCGGAGGGCTACGCCGATCCCGCCCGCGACGGGATTGTCTGGGCGCAATTCCCACACCTCTACGCCTGCTACTACGTCTACCAGTACGCCTCGGGCATCGCGGCGGCCAACGCCCTGGCCGAGGTGGTGCTGCAAGGCGGCATCGAAGAGCGCGAACGCTACCTGGCCTGTCTACGCGCCGGTGGTTCGGTCTACCCGCTGGATGCGTTGCGCCTCGCCGGGCTGGATCTGACCAGCCCAGAACCGTTGGATCGGGCGTTTGGGGTGTTGGATCGGTTTGTGAGCCGTTTGGAGGAACTCGTGTAGGTGATTTTTTGACGCAAAGACATGGTTTCAGAAAGAGGCTTCTTACGTTACACTCTTGGGATGCGACGGATGGCCCTC
>RSAS01000840.1 GCA_003934145.1 Candidatus Viridilinea halotolerans
AGTCGGCACTACGATTGTAAAGCGCGAAGCCCCTTTCTGAAACCATGTCAAAGACTATAATGTACAGACGCTTAACGCGCCACTATGGGCAAGAAGACGGTGAAGGTGGTGGGTTCTGCCTCGTGTACGGTGATCGTAGCGATAGCACTATCCACGCTGCCCAGCGTATTGCTGACGCGCACCCAGTAGCTCGTCGTCGTGGTAAGGGCCGCAGTGGTGAAGCTGGCGCTATCGGTGCCGACGGGCTTGCTGGTATCACCCGCCGCCCCTTCGTACCACTGGTAGCTCAGCGGCGCGGTGCCAGTGGCCACCACCGTCAGCGTGACCACCTGGCTCACCACGATGCTCTGGCTCTGCGGCGGGGTGGTGATGCTGGGGGCGACGAGGCCGCTGCTGAAGTGGATGGTGCCGGTTGCCTGCGTGGCGGAACCGTTGCTTAGGCTCACGTTGACGGTAGCCATACCAAAGGCATTTGCCGTCGGGGTGAAGATGAGGCTGGCACTGAGCGCGTTGAGGCTGGCTGGGGTGCCGATGAGTTGGTACTGGCCTCCACCCAAGCTCTGCAGGCCGGGTTGTGCGCTGCCCAGCATGCCCGCATTGGTTGGGCTAAGCGCGAGCGTCAGCGTGAGCGCGTCGCTCGCTTCGTTGCTGATCGCGCCGATGCCGAAGCTGCGTGGCGTATTCATGGCGTAGTGCAAGGTGACGTCGGGCGCATTGACCGGCACGGTGGCCACGGTGACGTTGCCACTCACCTCGTTGGCGCTGAGGGCGTAGACCTGACCACTACGCTCGACCAGCTTGATCCCTTCGGGATTTAGGCCGGTGCGTACCAAGCCAAAGGCGCGTGGCTGGGTCGGATCGGTGAGGTCAACCAAGGCCAACGCACTGGCCCGTTCGAGGCCAATGGCGGCAATCACGCGCCCATTGACGCTGATTACGTCAAGCATTTCGGGCTCGACCCCGCCGTTATCGCTGCGCCCGTCGGGGTAGATGCCGTACTGATGGGCAAGCTCGGCCAGTTGGTTACCCAGATCGGCCACAAATGCGCCCGTCGTGGCGTTGAAGATGCTCATGGTGCGCCCGCCGCGCGGGTTGGGTCGCGTATCGCCCTCGTCGGCGGTGAGCAGGTAGTGCGTTCCCGCAATCTCGATCACACGGATGCCGTCCGGCTCGCGGTAAGCGGTGAGCAGCTCGTTGGGGTTGTAGACGTCATCGTCGGTGATGTCGGTCATCATAGTGACCTGGCCCAAGCCGAAGACGTTGGCCACGGGCAAGGTTGACGGGAAGGGATCGGCCAAGCTCAGACGGGCAATCGCGTTGTTCTCTTGCAGCGCCACATAGACCGTCTGGCTATCGGGGGCAAACGCGATGCCCTCCGGCTCAATCGTGCCGGGCGCATGGGTGATCGCCGCGCCGCTCGCGTCGCCGTGGGTGCGCCCGGTGCTCACGCCGGTTACGCCCGCGATGTCGGGGAACTCGATGGTGCTGCTGATGATGTTCGCCGCAACGGGGTTGGCGGGATCAAAGGTTTGCAGATCGAGTACGACAAGCGCGCCATTGCCGCCATCGTCGCTGGCGCTCACCTGTTCGGCCTCAATCGCAATCACGGCAAAACGACCGTCGGGCGCAATCTCGACCGAATCGGGCTGACGGCCATTGGGCGAGGCGCTATCGGTGGCAACAGGGAATTGCGCCAACAGTTCGCCATCCGAGACGCGGAAGAGCAGGGCGTGCCCGGTGCGTGGATCGCTCTTGCCCGTCACGGCGATGAAGAGGTCTTTGCTGGGATGGATGGCCACCGAGGTGAGATCGGCCAACTCAGCACGCTTGATGCGCTGGATGCGTTGCAGATTAGGCAGGGCGCTGGTGTCAAGAATGTCCACGCTGCCGTCGCCAGAATTGGAGAGAACCGCCCGGTTGCCGCTCACGCTGAGGATCTCGGCACCGTCCCTGCCCAAACCGGTGTCGTAGGTGGCAAGGACACTGAGCAGGGGGTCGGTCTGCGCCCCAAGACGCAAACCGACCAACACGGGATCATGGTCGGAGGTACGGAACTCATCGGCAGCAAAGAGGCTCGTCACCTGGCCTGCACTCTTAAAGTTGGTGTTGAAATCCAACACACTCGGCTCATCGGCGTTGATCGGGTAGTTGGCCGCACCCACCACCTGCGTAGCAAGGCTCGGCGAGGCAAGCGCATGGTCGAGCGAACCCCACTGGCCATCAAAGACGTAGGAGTAACTCTGAGAGCCACCGAAGTGGGTTCCCAGATTGACATAGCCAAACTCCTCAATCACCGCAATCGGATCCTCCTTGGCGTAGGCATTGAGGTCGCCAAGGATGAGAATGTCGGTGTCGCCGCTGCCAGTCGGGTCGCTCTGCAGCCAGCTCATCATGGCTTGCGCTGCACGGGTGCGCGTGCCGTTGCAGTTGCCCTGGCCATTCACGGTGTCATCATCACCCGCGCCACAACCCGATCCTTTGCTCTTGAAGTGGTTATTCACTACCGTCAGCACCTCGCCGCTCGCCAGCTCACGGAAGCTTTGGGCCAGGGCGGGGCGGTTGCGCGTATCGTCGAAGGTGGCGTTCACCGCGCTCGTCAGCAGCGCGAAGTTGCCCACCGGCGCAACCTTCAATCGGTTGTAGATGAAGCCGACGCGAATGGTGTCGCTGCCAATGACACCGGCATCAACATAGGCATAGACATTCCCGCCGAGGGCGCTGTTGAGCGCGGTTACAATATCGGCCTCGGGCGAGACGTCGGGGGTATTCTCCAGTTCAATCAGACCGACAATGTCGGCGTTGAGCTTGAGCAGCGCCTGCACGAGCTTGTTGCGCTGGCGCTCAAGCTCTTCGGCACTCTCGGCACCGCGACAGCGCTGCTTGTTACTGGCGGGGCCACAGTCAGTTGTGCTGCTGCCACGATCAAGCGTGACGAAGTAGTTGAGGACGTTAAAAGCAGCGATCTTGAGCGATCCGCCAACCACGGGCGCGCTGGTGGGGCGCGGATTGGCGGCAACAAAATTGGGTACGCCGCCACCCAACGCATTGATCGGGCGCAAGCGGTAGTTGTTCGGGCTCGAACTGCTCCCGCCCCAACCATAGGTCATCACGCCGACGAGGTTGCTCGTCGTGTCGCCGCCGCGCAGCGTATTGCTGGCACTCAGCGGATTACCCCCGCGCCCGAAACGGATCGGATCGGGATTCTGATTGTTCAGATCATCATCAAGAATGAGACGGTTCAGATTGTTCGCCGCTTGCAGCGCCTGCGCTGCATCCCCCGGCCTAGCCACATTGGTAGGCTGAGCAAGACGGTCGCCCGACGAGAGTACCACCTGGCCAAAGCGGCCCAGTTGGTAGAACTCGGTCACAGAGAGCTGCTGCGGAAAGCGCACCAACATGCCCTCAAACCGCTCCAGGTAGGGCACGCCCGCCACATCAGCAGGCAAGGGCAGACTTACGTCAACCGGCGTGACGGTCTGATTAACGCCACAGGTCAGAATTTCGCTCACGCTACTGATCTGCGTCTGGGCTTGGAACTCGCCCGCCGTGCCGGTCACCCGCACCAACTCGCCCAGATTCACATCATCATTGTCGCCATTAAAGACAAAGATGCCATCGGAGGTGGTGGGGTCGCCATCGCCCTGCGGATCTTGGATGTAGAAGCCGCGCAAGGTGGGCGATGCGCCCTCGTAGTCGCCCACCACCACCCCTTGGGTGGTCACTGCGCCCGTGACGGCGGCGTTATTACCACTGCCCTGAATTGCGTAGATCGGCGTGAAGGAATCTTGGCACGCGGGGCTCGGCAGTGTCACCGTGAGGGTGGCGGTGGCGCTATCCGCAGCGCCCCCACTATTGCTCACCCGCACCCAATAGCTGGTCGTCGTGGTGAGGGCCGGGGTGGTGAAGCTGGCGCTACCAGTGCTGACAAGGTTGCTGGTGTCACCCGTGAGCCCCTGATACCACTCGTAGCTCAAGGGCGCCGTGCCACTCGCCCCAACACGCAAGGTCGCCGTCTGGCCCTCGATAATGCTGGTGCTGGCGGGTTCGGTTGTAATGCTGGGCGCTACCGCGCCACCGCCGAGCGGCGTACCAGTCACCGTCACCATATCGAAGCGCCAGGTGCCGCCACCATAGTCTCTGTCAGCCCTAGAAGCGGCATAGGCACTCGTTTCAGGCACAAAAGCAGCCACAATCCGAAACGCAAAGTTCGCGTTGTCATTGACGCCCGTGATCGCCGAGAGATCCACACTGCGCCCATTAAACCAGGTATCGCCAGCGTCCGCCTCAAAGAGCGACCCAAAGTTGATCCAGTTTGCGCCATCAGTTGTGTACTGGAAGCGCACATGGCGCGCCGCAGTGTTACTGTGGCGCTGATCCCAGGTGACGGTGATCGCCTGGTAGCCCACGGTACTCACAGCAAATTGAACCCCACGCGCTTCATTCTCAGCGCCCTGAGCAGCGTAGGTTGTGGTTTGCCAACCCGAATTATCGCTTGCCGCCGAATCAGAACTGCCATTGCCACTATTAAAGCCGGTAGATGTCACACCACCAACGAGCGTCGCCGTCCCGGCACCGCTGACCGGATCAGTCGTACCCGTTCCGGTAGCGCCATCAGGAGTAGGCGAATTAAAATTCCACTGCGTAAGCGTCGTCGCAGTAGCCAGCGCCGTCGGCGGCGCAAAGCCCAACAACGAGACCAACAAGGCCACCAACAACAGGCCGACGAGGGCCACATGGGAACGTACACGCGGTTGCACCATGAATTCCTTCTCCTCGCAGGGGAGGGGTGCGGGGGGGGCTGTGCCCT
>RSAS01000810.1 GCA_003934145.1 Candidatus Viridilinea halotolerans
AATCACCTATCCGTGACTTGCCGAGCGAATGTTCTGTCCGCCCTTAAACCCCGCCCGGCGGGGGCGCGGGGGCACGGCCCCCAAAAACCCACCCGCCCGGCGGGGGTGTGGGGGCACGGCCCCCGAACACCCCCCCCCGCCCGGCGGGGGCGCGGGGGCACGGCCCCCGAACACCCCCCCCTTCCGGCGGGGGCGCGGGGGCACGGCCCCCAAAAACCCCCCCGCCCGGCGGGGGCGCGGGGGCACGGCCCCCGTCGCATCCCCCCGCCCGTCGGGGGCGCGGGGGCACGGCCCCCGAACAACCCCACCCGCCCGGCGGACTTTAACCTTGACAAGTTCACTGTCAAGGTTTTACAATCAAAAGCATAGACGTGCGGGAACATGGTTCCCGCACACCCCCCTTCAGACCAAAGCAGGATTGCCCATGAAAGACTACTACCAAGAACTCGGCGTTGCACGCGGGGCGAGCGAGCAGGATATTAAGCAGGCCTATCGCAAGTTGGCGCGCAAGTACCACCCCGACATCAACCCCGGTGATAAGGCGGCGGAGACGCGCTTTAAGGCGATCAACGAGGCTTATGAGGTGCTGGCCGATAAAGAAAAGCGCGAGAAGTATGATCGTTTTGGCGGCGATTGGAAGCGCTATGAGCAGGCTGGCCCTGGTTTTGACTATAACGAGAATTTTGCCGACATCTTCGAGACGCTCTTTGGCGGCGGAAGACGCGGTGGCGGTGGTGGCGGCGGTACGGGTGGTTTCAATGTGCGCACCAATGGCCAAGACATTGATCAGCCGGTCGAGATTTCGCTCGAAGATGCCTTCAACGGCACCCAACGTAGCCTTCAAATTAGCAACCCCACCAGCGGCCCGCGCACCATCACCGTCAAGATACCGGCTGGCGTAGATACCGGCACCCGCGTGCGTGTGCCAGGCGAGGGCACAGCGGGCTTCAACGGTGGCAACCGTGGCGATCTCTACCTCGTCGTGCGCATCGCGCCCCATCCGCGCTACGAACGCAAAGGCGGCGACCTCTATCTCACCGTGATGGTCAATCTCTATACGATGCTGCTTGGCGGCCAAGCGGCGGTACCGACGCTCACCGGACGTACCATCAATCTGACCATTCCCGAACGGACGCAGAGCGGGCGCGTCTTTCGTTTGGGTGGCCAAGGCATGCCAGTGTTGCAGAGTAGTCAACGGGGCGACCTCTATGTCACCGTGCAGGCCGAGCTGCCCACCAACCTCAGCCCGCGCGAACGCGAACTCTTTGAAGAATTGCGGCGCATCAGAGAGAGCAAGGCCGCATGAACACCCAGCGCACCTACACCATCCGGGTAGCGGCGCAATTGGCGGGCCTGCACGAACAGAGTCTGCGGGCTTACGAACGGCGCGGCCTGATCAACCCCGCCCGCAGCAAAGGCAACATTCGCCGCTTCAGCGATGCCGATCTCGAACAGATCCGTTTTATCAAGCGCCTCGTGGATGACCTCGGCGTCAATCTGGCCGGCGTTGAGGTCATCATCCAACTACGCCACCAACTCCTCGAAGCCCACCGCGAACTGCACGAGTTACGGGTACGGCTTGCCGAGCATGCATAAGTAAGGAATACCTTTAGGGAATCTTGAAGGGGAGGGTTTCGCCATCCCCGAAACCCTCCCCTCCATTTCGGAAGTTCCAAAAGCGCCCCGTGCGGGGGCCTGGGGCATACGCATGAAGTTAAGCCCCTAGCGGGCCTGCCGGCGGGGGTTCGGGCTTGCCCTGAGCCTAGTCGCAGGGGCATGGCCCCCGAAAAATTTCCCCTTCCGGCGGGGTTCGAGGGGCCGCAGGCCCCTTACGTTCATGCGCATGGGAAAGCATGTTCCCCCACCATCACCTCAGTGAAGCATCGGGGTCAATCTGGTACGTGTTGATAATCTCATCGGTATGCTCCACCAGCATATCAAACTGCTCGTCAGGGATAATCGTGGTGAGGATCGAGATTTTGTTGCCACGCTGTTCGATGAAGCTGTTGCCGAGCAGCGGTACCGTTGCCTCGTTGTCCGCTGTGGCTAGGTAGCTCCAGATCAACAGGATGCTGCCATCGTTCTGCGTTACCGGATCGTCTACCACAAAATCAGGTTCATCGCCAAATGTGTTTTGGAGAAATTCGCTGAGAACCTCAGTCAACTCCTCATCGCCATAAGCTCGCTCATCTTCAAAGATGTCCACCACCATCGCACCATTGCCGGTAGGGTCGGTCCAGACCAGAATGAGCTCATCGGCGCGACTGTTATCCTGTAGCGACCAATTCTCAGGAACATCGATCCTAAAGACGCCCGAGGTGTGTTCGTAGGTCGTCAAACGGCCAATCTGCACCTCTAGCACATTGCTGGGATCGCCAATAACCGCAACCTCTTCCTCCTCTTCTGCGGCAGGCTCGAGTTCAGGCGTGGGGATGGCCACCGGCTCGCGGGTAGGGCGGGGGGTACGTGTGGGCGCTTCAGCGGCGGGATCACTCGTGGCCGCTGGTGCGACAGTGGGGGCTATCGTGCTGTCCGCACTACCACACGCAGCTAAGACCAACAACAGGCTCAGACCGGCAACGACCAACAACCGGCGGAACAAATGGTTCATGGTGTCCTCCTTGGGCAGCGCCAGTGCTGCCGACTCTATCGTACATATGGTATGGTAGCATGTAATTTGGAAAAACACAGCCTTCCCCCTTGTCCCTCAGGAATTTGTAGCGAACTGAACGAATATTCTACGTTCTAGCCGGGAACTTGCGCATGCATCTGCTCCTGCACCTGGTGGCTAGGCTCCATCTGTGGCTGGCGCTGGGCCTCCCGCTGTCCAGCATCGCCGAGGAGCGGACGACCTGGGAGTTGCTCGTTGAGTTGCTCTTAGGGCAGGAACGTGCGGCGACGTTGGCTGAGTTGGGGCAGCGTTGGGGTGGGTTGGCGCTGCTGGTGGGTGTCATCGCGCTGCTGCTGACGCTCTTTTGGAAACCGTTGCTTGAGTGGTTGCAGCAGGCGTTTAAGCAGAAGTTGCCACAATCGCAACCGCCGTCGCCACCCAGTCCCGATGCTGAGCAACTACGACAGGCAACCACCTGCTACCTGGAACGTTTGCAGCAGGATTTGGCACGCACCACGGCGATTCCCATTAAGAACATGCTTGGCTCGCTGCCCACGAGCGACTATGTGCCGCTACAGGTGGCCCCGCGTGGTGCGCCGCCCACGGCAGCCGAGCCGATCTTTGCGGCGCTGATCGTGCAATCGCCCCCGCCGGGACTCCTGCTGCTGGGGGTGGCGGGCAGCGGCAAGAGCCATTCACTCCGTTTTGCGGCGCTGCGCTTGGCCCAACGCTGGCCCAGCATCCCTCCGCAACTCGTCGCCTTGGGGCTGCGCGAGCGTGATTCGCTGCTGCCGATCTACGTGCGCCTGCAGGCGTGGCCCGCCTGCGTAGCACACTTGCAGCAGGCCGATCCGCAGCAGCGCAAGCCCAGCTTTTTGGCAGCGCTCGATGCGCTGGTGTATGCGCAGATCAAGGGCGACCGCGATCCTGCTGACACGCCGCTGCGCCGCTTCGTTTCGGCTCATCTCGCTGCTGAAAATGAACGCTGCTTGCTGCTCCTTGATGGCTTTGATGAACTGCCTGAGCAGGATCGCCACACGGTGCAAAAGGAACTGCGCCAATTGCAGCAGCGCGAGCCACGTCACCGCTATGTGGTCACTGCGCGCCCACTGGCCGATCAGGAGTTTACGGCCTACGGCTTTGTCGAACGCCATCTGTTGCCGCTTCAGCCCGCCCAGATAGCACAACTGTGGCACAACTGTTGGCAGGCATGGGGGCCGGGTGGCGCACCAACGGCGCAGCAGGAAGCTCTGCTGCTACAGGTGCAGGCCGATCCCGATCTGCAGCCGCTGGTCACGAATCCGCTCATGCTGAGCGCCATCGCCCGTCTGGCGACCGAACGTGTGGGCCTCCCCCAACGACGCGCCGCGAAGTTGCAGCGCATGGTCGAACTGCTGCTCAGTTGGCGGCGCAATCGCCTTGGCGCCGCTGCCCCGCTGCCCGAAGAGCACGATGCGACGCTGCTGGACAGCCTGGGCCGCTTTGCGTTTGCTATGCTCGTAGCCAATACGGAACAACTCACGCTCGAGGCTTATCATAGCGGTCATTGCTGGGCTGATCTAGACCCTCCCCCCGATCCTGCCGATCGGCCCACCCGCGCAGAACTCTATCAGGATGTGCAAACGGTCGTTTTGCACACCGGCCTGCTCCGCGAAACGCAGGAGGGGCGCTACCAGTTCTGTTTTGGCTTCCGCGACTATTTGGCTGCTTATTGGCTCGCGAATCAGCAAACCTACTTTGGCCACTTCTACGCCCGCCGCGCCGATCCCGCCTGGCGCAACATACTCATCTTCGCCCTGAGTTATGCCACCGACACGTTGCGAGACTACGCTTCCGTCATAAAAGTAGTGCAAGACCTCCGCGCCTCAGAGGAGCCTGCGGCCATTCTCTTGGCGGCTGAGGCACTGGTCGAGGTGAATGCCGGTGCCGGTGGCTGGGCACGCAAGTTGGAAACGTTGCGCACACCCATGCTTGCCAGTCTGCACGCCCTGGCCCAGAATGCCACGGAGGCTGATCAGGCGGCGCAAGCGCAGGCTTGGTTGAACGTGTTGGAGGAGAGAGCGTGATGATGGGAGAATTGGTTCACCCCCCCGCATCGTCCGCAGATTACGCAGATTACGCAGATTATTCTTACCGTTCGCTCATTTTTCACCGAATGCACAAGATTGTTGCATAAGCCCAAGA
>RSAS01000607.1 GCA_003934145.1 Candidatus Viridilinea halotolerans
TCGCGCCTCGCGCCTCGCGCCTCGCGCCTCGCGCCTCGCGCCTCGCGCCTCGCGCTTCACGCCTCACTGAACTGGTAGTAGGCCGCACATGCCCCCTCCGACGAGACCATTGGTGCGCCAAGGGGCCTTTCGGGGGTGCATTGGTTGCCAAAGGCGCGACAATCGCGGGGACGAGCGCGCCCCTGCATGATCTGACCAGCGATGCAGAACGGCGATTCATGCGCACTAATGGTGGCGACGCTGAACTTCTGCTCCGCGTCATAGGCGACGTAGGTTTCGCGGAGGCTCAAACCACTCTGCGCAATCGGCCCGATACCGCGCCACTGACGGTCGCTCACGGCAAAGACTTCGCGCATGATCTGCTGGGCGCGTTGGTTGCCCTCGCGGGTGACGGCGCGTGCATACTGATTTTCTACGCCCCACGTACCGCGCTCCAGCATCGCTAGCGTCATGTAGATGCCCTGCAGCAGATCGAGCGGCTCGAAGCCGGTAACCACAATGGGCACGCGGTAGTGTTCGGCCAGCGGCAGGTACTCCTCGTAGCCCATGATCGCACAGACATGGCCAGCCGCCAAAAAGCCTTGAATCTGGCCGTCGGGCGCCCCCAGCAGCGCCGCCATCGCCGGCGGTACCAAGACGTGTGCCGCGAGGATCGAGAAGTTCTTCAGGCCCAAACGGTGCGCATGGTAGACTGCCATCGCATTCGCGGGCGCAGTCGTTTCGAAGCCCACGGCAAAGAAGACCACTTCGCGTTCGGGGTGTTTTTGGGCCAACTTCACCGCGTCCAGCGGCGAGTAGACGATGCGCACATCGCCGCCCGCCGCCTTGACGCTGAGCAGATCCTGGCGCGAGCCGGGCACGCGCAGCATATCGCCAAACGAAGTGAAGATCACCTCCGGGCGCGCCGCGATGGCCAACGCCCGATCAATCAATTCCAGCGGCGTCACACAGACCGGGCAACCCGGCCCGTGAACCAGCCGCACCTCCGGCGGCAGCATGCGTTCCAAGCCCGACTTCACCAGCGTATGGGTCTGGCCGCCACAGATCTCCATAATCGTCCACGGGCGACTGACGAGTTGATTGATCGCCCGTAGGAACTTTTGCACATCGGTTTTGTCACGATATTCGTCAACATATTTCATAAATGCCTCTGGTAGGGTTTTGTGAGGGAACCATGTTCCCCATGGGCATGAACGTAAGGGGCCTGTGGCCCCTTAAACCCCGTCGGACGGGGGGATTCTGCGGGGGCCGTGCCCCCACACCCCCGCCGGACGGGGCGGTTTTTCGGGGGCCATGCCCCCACACCCCCGCCGGATGGGGCGGTTTTTCGGGGGCCATGCCCCCAACACCTTTCAAGTAAGGACGAGCATAGACCTCACAGGTCTTTGCTGATGGGGACCTTGCGTGTCGGAGCAGACCTGTGAGGTCTTATTCGAAAGGTATTGGGCCGTGCCCCCACACCCCCGCCGGATGGGGCGGTTTTTCGAGGGCCATGCTCCCGCGCCCCCAGGGGAAATGGAGAACCATGGTTTCCCCATGAATGCCTACTCTGGTTGATCTACTTGGATCTCGGTAAGTTCATCCATTTCGCGCAAATAGTTAAATACCTGCATCGCCTCGGCCTCATCAACAATATTTAAGGCAAAACCGACATGCACAATCACATAATCGCCGAGTTGCGCTTCGGGGGTGTAGGCCAAGCAGACCTCTTTGACGATGCCGCCAAAACTAACTTTGCCCATGGGCAACCCTTCGACATCGCTGTCAAGGGCGACAATCTTTCCGGGAACACCAAGGCACATGAGCGGTCTCCTTATAGCCGATAGTGCTACAGTTTTCACGCGGATTTACATACTATCAATCCCTCATCTGTAGCCACGCGACCACTTCATCCATACGCGCAAAATCAAAGAGCGCCTCACCCAAAGCGAGCAGTTCATCCGAGGACAACGCTGCCACACCCTGCTGCACCTCTGGTGGGGGCGGGCCAAAGCGCCGCTCCAATTGGCGCAGTACCAAGATAGACTGGCCTTTAACCAAGCCCCGCGCCTCGCCCCGCGCCTCGCCCCGCGCCTCGCCCCGCGCCTCGCCCCGCGCCTCACCCCGCGCCTCGCCCCGCGCCTCACCCTCCTTACCGGCAAGCTCCTCAAAACTCGTTACAAAGGTAGCCATACCCAGTTCCTCCTTTTCGATTTGGTGTATTGTAGCACGAACTTGTTCATTTAGCACGGGATCGAGACGCAAAAGCTGATCCAAGAAGCGAATTAGGTGGTGCAAATCGGCAGCGCGATAGCCCTTGCGCAAAAAGGTGCGAAAACGGGCAAGCTTGCGCCGCTTCCGCTCTTCCGGTTGCCCGCGTGTCGCTTGGGCATCACGGTGCAGCAACGCCAGCATCGCCATCAGGTCGCTACTCTCCTCAAGCAGCGCCAGATCGACATCCAACAACTTCACCGCACCAAACTGCAAGCGCAACTCCGTCTCACCTAGTTGGTAACCAAAGTGATCCGGACGCCACGCATGGTTTTCATCACCTAGAAGCGAAAGACTTGCCACCGGCAAGCGCTCACGGTCGAAGATGCGCGCGTGATAGCAAAACATGCGCTCACTAAAGTGCGGATCGGTCTGCGCTTGAATCTCGATGTGGACAAAGATGTAACTCACTTGGCCATTGGCCAAGCGCACGCGCGCGAGTTTATCTACCCGCTGCTTCCCCGTCGTCAGATCGGGGTCAAGTTGCTCAAGCTCTTTATCACAAAAGGTAACGGGCTGCTGCCAATCAATCAGCGCGGCAGTTTTGGGGAAGAAGAAGGCAACAAAGGGCGGAAAGTAGTGTTCCAGGGCGGACTTCCAAGCGCCATCAAAATCAGCGGGGGGCATACTCATCGGGCACCTCCTCAGACAAAAAGTTTCTTACCTTTATACCGTCTGAGGTGGCCAAAAGTTACGGTGGCGCTGCGCTATCGCTGCGTTGAGTTAAGAGATTGCCACTAATCCCTTTGACAGGGAGATTTCTTGGGGGCTGTGCCTCCGCACCCCGTCGGAAGGGGGAAAATCTTCGGGGGCCAAGCCCCCAAACCCCCGCCGACAGGCCCGCCAGAGGCTTAAGGGAAGCGGATTTTGTTGATTGCCCCGTCGCTTTGTCACCCTGAGCGCAGCGAAGGGTCTCTCGTAGTGACCAAAAGAGATGCTTCGCTGCGCTCAGCATGACCGGCTGCTGGGATGCTTAAAAGTTTCCGCTTCCCTAACGCCTCACGCATCCCCGTCTCACGCATCCCCGCCTCACGCATCCTCGTCTCACGCATCCCCGTCTCACGCATCCTCGTCTCACGCATCCCCCCCCCTCACCCCTCGCGCCGCGCCGCCGCTGCCGCCACTTGGCCCAGGCTGATGCCGCCGTCGTTGGGGGGTACGAGGCGGTGCATCAGTACGCGCTTGCCGCTGGCCCGCAGGCACCGGCTGGCCCGTGTACTCAGTAAGCGATTCTGGAAGCAGCCGCCGCTGAGGGCGACTGCTTCGTGGGGGCTCTGCTGGGCAAGGGCAACCATCGCCGCCACCATGGTGTTGTGGAAGCGGGCGCTGAGCAGGCTGGGAATAATGCCACGGCGCTGTTCTTCACGCACGGCGGCAACACAGGGTCGCCAATCGAGTTGCGGGCCATCTAAGGTAAAGGGGTAGCTTCCCGTCTCATGTGGATCGGCGTGATACTCCAAAAGCATAGCCGCTTCGCCCTCGTAGCTCGCCTGCTGGCAGAGACCCAACAGCGCCGCGACGCCATCGAAGAGGCGTCCGGCGCTGCTGGTGCGCGGGCTGTTGACCCCGCGACTGAGCATTGTCGCCAGTAGAGGCCGTTGCGCTGCACTGAGCTTGCGCACAGGTGCGAGATCGTTGCGTTGCCAGAGGGCATCACCCTCTAGTTCGTAGAGTAGCGCCAACGCGACGCGCCACGGTTCGCGGATGGCCGCTTCACCGCCTGGCAGCATGAAGGGGCGCAAATACGCCATGCGCTGTGAGTGAGCGCAGTCGCCGCTTAGGAACTCGCCGCCCCAAATCGTGCCGTCCAGCCCGTAGCCGGTGCCATCCCAGATGATGCCCAAGGCTTGGCCCGTGTGCTGATGTTCGGCCAGACATGCCGCAAAGTGGGCGTGGTGGTGTTGGATGGCGCTACACGTTGGGGCGTGCGTTGCCGTCTGGCTGAACTTTTGCGCAACCTGCGTGCTGTAGTAGTCGGGATGCATGTCGTGCGCCAGCACGACCGGTTGCGCCCCATAGAGCCGCGTCAGGTCATCAATAACCTGGTGGAAGGCGTTGCGCGCCAGCGGATCGTCGAGGTCGCCGATGTGCTGGCTGATGAAAACTTGGCGCTCGACGGCGAGGGCGACGCTACTCTTGAGATGCCCCCCGACGCCAAGTATGAGTGGCGCGGGGGTGCGCAGTAGTACCGGCGCGGGCGCATAGCCACGGGCGCGGCGCAGCAGGCGCGGCTCACCGTCGAGCAGCCACGCGATGCTATCGTCGGCATGGCGCGCAATGGGGCGATTGTGAACCAGCAGCAGATCGACCAGCGGGCCAAGTCGTTCCAGCGCCTCATGCTCGTCGGTGCAGATCGGTTCGTCACTCAGATTGCCACTTGTCGCCACCACGGGCCGCTCCAGCCCCGCCATGAGCAGGTGGTGCAAGGGGTTACTCGGCAGCAGCAAGCCCAGCGTCGGGTGCGCAGGGGCGATGCCGGGGGCTAAACTGGGGATGCCCCGGATGGCCCTCACCCCCCTACCCCCTCTCCCACGTTGTGGGAGAG
>RSAS01000069.1 GCA_003934145.1 Candidatus Viridilinea halotolerans
GTGCATACAGACTCGTTTTTATTAGGAACATATGTACGCAAAATGTTTTGGGTAAGGGTATGCCCCCCTTGTGGGGGAGGGGGGCCGGGGGGGTGGGGGGAAAAGGGCATTGGGGCGCACATGAGGGCGTATAGCCCCCAAACCTATTCTAGCGCACTGAGCGCAGGCTTGTAGGTCTTGGGCAGACTATCGGGATTGTCCCAAAGCAGGGTGAGATGGTTGCCAAGTGCAGGTGCTGGATGCTCGGCATGGGCCAGACAACGAAGTTCAAAGGTGCGTGTTGGGAGATCGCGGTCGCTGCCAAGCTCATCTTTCAGGCTCTCTGCTGCGGGAAGCTCCGTCTGATGGGGGCCACGGTACCAGAGCATGACGGGAACGCCGTAGGCCATCAGTTTGCGGGCGAGCGGCTCGTGTTGCTCTTCCGCAAGCAGAACTGAGCCAATAATGCAGCCTATCTGCCGGTTCTTTACCAACTGTCTCTGTAGATGCTCTAGTTGGCAATCTCTTGGCTGATGAACCGGCAGGTAATCTTCTGGTGTCAAATCTCCCGCCTGCGACCACTGGCCCCAACGTCTCCTCCAATCCCTCCAGGTTTGGGGTCTGTAGGCGAGCAAACGGCTGGCTGAACGCACGACGCAGGGGTACAAGCTGCCAAGCGGCTCTGGTTCATCGCGCAAGGTCAGTTGCAGCATGTCAATGGGCCAGAAGAGCCAGTGATCTGGTAGGGCGATCTCAAGATAGATGTCTCGCTGGAGGTCAAAACGGTTCGTCAATTCAGCATTATGGTTGATCATGTGTTCAATCTTGGCGGCCAGCTCTTGGCGGCTATTCCCTTGCAATAGGGCAAATTTGGGCCACCACTCTCGATCATCCGGCGTGAAGTGAACATCAGCCTCCCATGCCTCATCTTGGGGCGTGCCAGTTGACTTCAGCACCAGCAGCAGACGTTGACAACCTACGGCAGCGCCATGCTCAGGCGCTGCTACGCGCTCATACGTATCGGGTGGATGCCCCAGCGATTCAGCCGTCGTGCGCAACCAGGCGCGTAGGTCTGGCTGCATACGGGAGAGTTCAGGAAGCCCGGCCAGATGCTGCACCAGTGCCACGAGGGGTGGCGGGTTGCCCCCCCGCCTGCCAAGCTCATCAATAGCACGCCACTGCATGGCAATGCCGCGCTCGTCGGAGTTCAGCTTCTTGTCTTGAATACGGTGATAGTAGAAACGGCGCATTTCCTCGTCAAGATTAACACCCTGTTGGGCAATCTGCTGCAACAATGTGAGTAAGGCAAAGGTGTCCGACCAGGGAACAGTACGCTCAAGGCCAGGCATCTCGCTCAACACCTGCTCAAGTTGAGCAAACTGCGGACTCCCTGCATCGTGGTCGTATAACATCTTGATAAGCTGGCTCAAACCATCCGCTGAGGAGCGCAGCGCTCGCAGCGCTTCAACTGGTTGGGCCTGAAACCCGCCACAGCAAGCAATGCTTTGGGCCAGCAAGTTCAACTCCGGCTCACGAGGTTGGATGCGCAGCCGATGCAAAAAATGCTTGAAATATTCGCTCAACGCCCGGTGCAACCCCTCAAAGCCGGGCAGTTTACGCCAGAGCCGATCATTGCGCTGGCTAAGAAACAGGGTGGGCTTCCACCACTCATCCAGCGCATGCCAATCACCGTCATAAGAGCGCAGCACTGCGCGTGTTGCCGTAAGGGCGAGTCCAACCTGGCCATGATCGAAGAGCTGCGTGAAGAAGACCGAAATGGCCTCCGAGACGGTTTGCAGTGAAACGGCATGCTGGAAGCCGACGACTGCCGGTACGCCGACGCGTACGAGCTGAGGGCCAAGGAAGAGCGATGCCTTTGCATAGCCATCGCCAGCACTGTAGCACGAGGCCAAGAAGACGAGCGCTGGCCGATGGCTGGGGGGCAGTCCGTGGCCAATAAAGTGTGCAATCTCCGCTGACGGAACGAAAGCACTCTGCCCCTGCTCGTCCTCCAAGATCAGATAGCTCTGGTTTTCGTCGTTGCGCACCACCCCATGGCAGGCAATATAGAGGATGTCGTACGCACGCGCCAGTAACTGCTCTTTGAGTACTTTCCATGTAGGCCGGGCCGCTCCGCCACTCACGAGCAGCGTTGGTCTGATGGTGGCATCGGCAGAGGTTAGGGCCTCGCAAAAGCGTTCTTGCTCTGCCGCGCTATCAATGATCGCACAGCCATACGCGCCAAGATCTACGGGATTGGCAATCAGACCAAGCACACCCAAGCTTGGCCGTGGTGGCAAATCATGCTCATCACGGGTACTCATTGCACCGCAGCGCGCGATGAGTACCCGTTGATCGGTGCAGATGGGATACAAAGAGCGCGGATGCTGGATGCGCTCCCAGATCACCTGTTGCAACCCATCATCATCATCAGGCAGATCGAGCCACAAGCGAAACACCCCGCCTTGTCCGGCCTGTTCATAGGCGGCGGTGAAGATCTCACGTAGCGACTCGTCGGCAAAGAGTTGCTCGGCTAGTTCTCTCCCATAAGCCGCACTATCGTTGCTAAGCTCCAGTAAGCATGCTTTGGCAAATGTCAGCTCGCAACGCGCATTGCGAACACCTACAGGGATACCACTGATTAAACCATCGCAAGTAAGCTCCAACGTGTAGACGTCATCACCCTTGGGGCGCAGTTGTAACCTTACCTCAATGGAATTCATGGTGTGTGGCCTCTCGTCAACAACTGCTTCATACCCTTGCAAGTATACAGCTTTTCAGTGGATCGCATCCCAATGCCCTTTTCCCCCACCCCCACAGGGGTTCATGGGCGTACAGAACATTGAATTTAGGGGTCACGAATAGGTGATGGGGAAGCCACGGATGGCCCTCACCCCCTGCCCCCTCTCCCGCGTTGCGGGAGAGGGGGGAAGGCATCGAGATTCTTGGTGGGGAAGTAGCCTGTGGGAGCAACAACACCCAAAACACGTAAAGAAACGCGCAAACGCGATCTGGAAACACGCAATGACGAGATTTACGCGATTCAGGTGGGTTCATAATACGATCCGCGGCCTTTGCCAACGAGCCGGAGCCTGTCACTAGCTTGGAGTTTTCGCAGCAGGTAGGTTGCTTGATCTTCGCTTACCCGACAGAGATCGATGACATCCTTCCGCGTAATTTTGCCATGCTTTTTCACATATTGCAGCACCATCTGCTCTTGCTGGATGGGATCGAAGCCGGCTTGGCGCACATAGTTTGCCGATTGACCCAAGTCGCGGTAGACCCGCGGGCTGAGGGTGTAGGTGCGGCTCTTTTTGACACCGTGGGCTTCGATCATGCCGACTTCGACGAGGCGTTCTAACGCTGCTCGCGTCGCAAATTCGTTCTTTTGGATGGCGTGAGTCGCTTCGGCTAGATCTATCCGGCGCTGGGTGCGCAGGCGCGCCAAGAGGATCAGTTCGTCGAGTGCGATGCGGCGTTGGGTGCGGTTCTCTTGCTCTAGGATCATGCGCAGGAAGGGCAGGTCGGCCTCGGCGCTGCTCAGGGCAACGACGACCGTGGTGCTGTCGCTGCGTGTATAGTCGGGGGCTGGACGGCCAAAACGCAGCATTCCTTCGTAGATGAGGTCAACGCCGCGCCCAGTGCGCTCGGCGAGGCCGATGCGTTTAACGGCATCGGCCAGCAAGGGGTTACGCGGCTTGGGTTCAACCACCAGCAGGTTGTTGAGGGTAACCCCTTCGATAAAGCCGCCCGGATTGCTGATGGTGAAGCCATCCGTTTCCCAGCGTACATGGGCTGCGCCGCGTCGGGTGTAGTCGCGGTGTACGAGCGCATTGACCAAGGCTTCGCGGAAGGATCGATGGTCAAGCGTTGGGATTGGCACGCGGAAGAGGCCAACTTGAACCTCATCTTCCTCCACGCGGGATTCAAACTGTTCGATGACGCGCTCAAAGGTCTTGAGCAGCGGGGTGCGGTAGAAATCGTTCACCCGCACCTGGGTGCCGTCGAGAACTTGGAAGGCGACTTCGTGGGTCGGTAGGTGCTGGCGCAGTGCCGCCTCACGCCCCAGGATGAGCAGGCCCGTAACGGTGGGTACGCGCCCTCCCTGGTCGCTGCGCACGAGGCCCAAGGCGCCATCCAACTCGTGGTCGCTCAACCCGCTGAGCGAACGGTCGCCATTGTAGCGCTCGATCAGTTGGCGCAGACGTTCGCGCTCCAAGGGGTCAAAATCGGCTTCACACGCATCCGCCACGGGTAGCGCGGCATAATCGAGCGTGCCCAAGTCCGACTGACGGCTGGCAAATTCATGCGGATAAAATGGCACACATTGCGGCCTCCCGTCGGCTTGGAGCCGTCGCCGCTGCAAGAGACCATCCGAGGTCGCCACCAACCGCGTTGAGCGCGGCACCTCGATGCGGGCGATAGTCAGCCCCTGCTCCTCAATAGTGCTAACCCGCACGCTGAGCGGCGGGTTGGTGCGGTTGGCAATCAGCGCACTGAGGCTGCTCACGTTCTGATGCTCAGCATGCAGCCCAGTCACCTGCCCATCATCTTCAACACCCAAGTAGATCGTACCGCCTTCGCTATTCGCCAAGCAGACGACGGTGGCAACGAGTTCGCCGTCGGGCAAGCGTTTGCGGTCGCTTTTGAACTCGACGGTAAGGGACTCTTGTTCGGGGATCGTGCGCATGGAACTCAGTTTCTATTCGTGGTGGCTCTCACAGGTCGCTGCCCTCCCCCACTCCCAACCTTTCAGATATACAGTTTTTGCTCCCACAGGCTGCTTCCCCCCCCACCCCCAACCCCCCCCCC